>JAFAIV010000303.1 GCA_019236545.1 Actinomycetota bacterium
AATTGCTGGTCGCGCCGGAAGGAGGCACCGATCCGGATTCGCCCGCAGATCTTGAGGTCGCCCGAAGCCGGCAGATCCAAATGACAGAGATCGTCAAGAGCGACCTGCGCCACATCACTTACGGTCGCGATGGTGTGGCGCAGACGATCGAGCTTCCGATGTTCAAGGTCGCGAGGGTCATCGTTGACCCGCACGAGGCATTCGGTGCGCCGATCGTCAGTCGCACAGGTACACGCATTCGAGACATCCTCTCGCTCTATCACGCCCGGGAGGACCTGCGAGATATCGCGTACGACTTCGAGCTAACAGTCGACGAAGTGCGAGATGTGATTGCGGCGCAGGCGGCCTCCGCGGGCGACTAACGCGCCGGAGTTCTTCTCCGACCGAGGCCTCGGATTGCGCGAGGTCACAGCTCTGCGCGCAGAGGGTTGGACCATCCATCCCATGCAGGTGGTTTATCCGAGTTCTGACCGCCGGAGCCGCGCTCGCTTTCAGGACGAGCAATGGATTCCTGCGGTTTCCGAGCGTGGCTGGATCATCCTCTCGAAGGACGGCTTCAGGTACGAGCATGAGCGTCGCGCCATCGTCGACCTGTGACCCTGCCGGAGCTTGAGTAAGGGCGCCGCGACGCGGTCGCGCCGCGGCGCCGAACTCTGCTACGCCTGCACCAACGCCTGCGGGTTCCAGACCGCCTGCGCGGGGGTGATCTCGACCTTCGGCTCGCCCTCGATGCCGCCGATTTGGGCGATGCCGGGCATCAGGCGCGTGTCGACGAAGTTCTGGAAGTCCTCGGCGGTCTCCCACACATCGACGACCTTGAAGCCGCCGGCGTCGAAGAACGCGACGTGGAAGATGCCGCCCTGCGGCGGGTCATGCTCCCAGTGCACGACGCGCCGGGCTTCCTCGTACTGCTCGGGCGTGACCTCGGGCCACTCCATGCGCATGACGACGGGCATGGGCTCCTCCTCTGGACGACTCGACGGGACGCGGCATATTCGCGCCGCGTCTCGAGTCGGTTCAAGGAGCTTTGTAGAAACTTTGTGTTACAGACGCCGGCGGCGCCTTCACGGCCCCGCCCTTGCCGAAGTCCTGGAGCTGCACCGTCTCGCGCAGGGTCACGCCCTTGCCGGCGGTCGGCTGCGGGGAGCTCACGATCAGCTGCTCGATCAGGCCCTGCTTGTCCACCCAGACGTCGATCGTCTGCGTGACCTTGCCCATGTCGGACGTGAGCGTCCGCAGGCCCGCGCCCTTCACGCCCGCGGCGCGGCCGGCGGCGACGACGTTCACATGGCCGCGGTAGTGCGTCGTCGGGATGTTCGGGCCGACGAAGTCCGGGCCGACGAGCGTCACGTGCGCGACCGACGAGCCGAGCAGCCGGGCGGGCTGGAGCGGCTCCCGGTCGGCGCTCACGAACGCGGTCGTCTCCGCGCCGTACCGCTCCTTGCCGTAGCGGATCAGGTCGATCTTCAGCCACTTCTTGCCCTTCGCGAGCGGCGCCGGGCTCGGGTTCAGATACAGGTCGAGCTTGCCGTCGCCGCGCTGGAAGATCTCGTGGATGAGCGCGCCGCCGGTCTGGCGCCGGTCGATGAAGAGGTCGCCGCCGCTCCGGTCGAGGCTGCCGTGCTCGCCGTACTGCGTCACCGCGTGCCTGCCGTTGTAGACCTGCACCGTCACGAAGACGTGCGAGCTCGTCGCCTCCGTCTTCGCGAGCGCGTCCGCGACCGCCCTCTGCGGCGAGGCGCTCGTCGAGCCGGACGTCGAGGCCGAGTTCGAGCCGCCGCCGCTCCCGCATGCGGCCAGCAGCAGCGCGGCCGCGCCGACCGGCAAGAGCTTCCACGCACCCATCGCGGCCGCAGGGTAGCCTGAGCGCAGATGCGCTCCGTCTGGCAGAAGCACCTCGGCCTGTGGCTCGTCTTCGCGGCCGGCGTCGTCTTCGGCGTGGTCGGCGTCTACCTCGTCGTCCGCGACGAGAGCATGGCGATCGGGATCGTCGAGGCGGTCGGCGGGCTCGGGCTCGTCGCGTGGGTGCTCTTCCATCCGGCACGGGTCGCCGACGGCGCCCGCGTCGGCCGCTAGCCCTCGGCCTGCTCGCGCAGCGAGAAGTGGAAGTGGTCGCCGTGCGCCTCGGCGTCCAGCGTCTGGTCGGCGAGCGCCTCCGCGGCCACCTCGTCGAGGAAGACCGTCGCGCCGTTGTCGTGCACGACCTCGTCGCCGTCCTCGGGGCCGTCCGCCACGGAGAACTCGAGTGACGTCTCCTCGCCCTCGACTTCGCCGCTGATGCGGAGGCCTGCGTCGGGGCCCGCGTCCGACTCCTCGAGGATCTCGCGGATCACCGTCGCCGCCTGCTCGGTCACGACCAGCACGCCGCACAGCCTATCCGCCGCCGGGTGGGAGAAAACGACCGAGGCGCGGGAAGGGGAAGCCCGCGCCTCGGTCTAGACCCGAGCCTCGAAGACCTCCGGCCGGAGGGCGAGAGCGAGGGCGTTCTCGAACTCCAGGCGCCGGAACGGCTTCATCACGTGACCGATCGGGCCGAGGTCTCTCGACTCCTCGCTCGGGGACGCGATCGACACGCAGAGGATCGGGAGCTGCGGAAGCCGTTGCCTCAAGCGCCACGCGTGCCGCAACGCGAGGCGCGAGTCGGGCTCCAGCAGCAGGAGATCGGGCTTCTCCCCCTCGTCCACCGCCCGTTCCGCAATCGGGCGATGGCCGAGCCGCAGAAGGAGGAGCTCGAGCAGCGACCGCACCGCCGGGTCGGGGTCCAGGATCAGCACGGCCGCCACTCGCGCATACTCGATCGAGGGAGCCGGAACGAGGGATCCGAGTGGTATGAAACACGTATGAACGACGCCCGGATCCTCGTCGTGGACGACGACGCCGACATCCGCACGCTCGTGCGCACGCTGCTCGAGCGCGCCGGGGCGACCGTCTACGAGGCCGGCGACGGGCGCAGCGGCCTGCGCGAGTTCCACTCCCACCGCCCCGACCTCGTCGTCCTCGACGTGCAGATGCCGGAGCTCGACGGCTGGTCGGTGCTCGAGCGGATCCGCGACCTCTCCGACGCACCCGTCCTGATGCTGACCGCGATGGGGCAGGAGATGGACCGCGTCCGCGGCCTCCAGGGCGGCGCCGACGACTACGTCGTCAAGCCGTTCGGCCGCCAGGAGCTGCTCGCGCGCGTGGAGGCGCTCCTGCGCCGCGCGTCGCTCGCGCCGCGCGAGGTCGAGCCGGACACGTACGCCGACGGCTACCTCACGATCGACTTCGGCCAGCGCCTCGTCACGGTCGGCGAGCGCGAGGTGCAGCTGACGCCGCTCGAGTTCAAGCTCCTCAGCTGCTTCGTCCGCAACCCGCGCCAGGTGCTGAGCCGCGACCAGCTCCTCGACCTCGTCTGGGGCGATCCGTTCGGCGTCGGCACCGACCAGGTCAAGCTCTACGTCGGCTACCTGCGCCGCAAGCTCGACCCGGATTCGCCGGACAGCGTCCCGATCGAGACCGTGCGCGGGTTCGGCTACCGCTACGTGCCCGCGTAGAGCTCGCGCACGCGCGCGGAGAGCTCGGCCGGGCTGAACGGCTTCTTCACGTACGCGTCTGCGCCCGCCTCGTAGCCGCGGCGGACGTCCTGCTCCTGCGCCTTCGCCGTCAGAAGGAGGACGCGGATCTCCGCGAGGTCGGGGTCGGCGCGGAGCGCCTCGACGACGCCGAGGCCGTCGAGCGTCGGCATGCCGACGTCGAGCACCGCGACCACGGGGCGCCGCTCGCGCGCGGCCTCCAGCGCCTGCGCGCCGTCGCGCGCCTGCACGACCTCCCAGCCGTCGCGGCGGAGGCGCATCGTCACGAGCATGAGGATGTCCTCGTCGTCGTCCGCCACGAGGACGAGCGGCGCGCCGCTCACGCGACGAGCTCCGGCTCGCCCGCGGGGTGCGGCGAGGTCGTCGGCAGCTCGATCCGGAAGACGGTGCCACCACCGCGGCGCGCGCCCGCGGAGATCCGGCCGCCGTGCGCCTCCGTGATCGCGCGTGCGATGTAGAGGCCGAGGCCGGTCCCGGGGATCTGCGACTCGACCGCGCGGGTCGTCCGGTAGAAGCGGTCGAAGAGACGCTCGGCCTCCTCCGGGTCGAGGCCGATGCCGGTGTCCCGCACCTCGAGCACGGCCGAGTCGCCGGCGTGCTCGACGTGCACCTCGATCTCCCCGCCCGGCGGCGTGAACTTGATCGCGTTCGCGACCAGGTTGTCGAGGAGCTGGAAGACGCGCCCGCGGTCGGCCCGCACGGGCACCGGCCGGCTGTCCGCCGACAGCCGCAGCTCGAGGTCGCGTCCGGCCGCCCGCGGCTGCGCCTCGCGCACGGCCTGTTCCGCGACCGCGGCCAGGTCGAGGTCGGCCACCGTCAGGTCGAGGCCTTTCCCCGCCTGCAGGCGCGCGACGAAGAGGAGGTCGTCGACGAGCCGCAGCAGCCGCTCGGCGCTCCGGGCCACGACCTCCAGGTACCCGCGGCGCTCGTCGTCGAGCGGCGCGTCGGGCACCTCCTCCCGCGCCAGCTCCGTGTAGCCGATGATCGACGTCAGCGGCGTCCGCAGGTCGTGCGAGATGAGCGCGACGAACTCGTCCTTGAGCCGGTCGGCCTCGCGTAGGCGCTCGTTCTGCTCCTGCAGGCGCTCCCGCGACTCCTGCGCCTCCGTCCGCGCGGCGCGCTCGCGCACGCGCAGCCGCTCGAGCGCGCGCAGGATCCCGGTGAGCCGCCAGACGACGAGCGCGACGATCAGCACCATCGCCGCCACGACCGCCGGCACCTCGAGGTTCCCGCCGCGCACCCACTGCGTGAGAAGGACGCCGGCCGGCGTGAGGATGGCGAGCGTGAGCAGCGTGATCCGCCACGTGCTCACGCGGAGCGCGGGCGTGCGCCGCGGCTCGCCGATCTCCCGCATGCCGGGGTGGAGAGCCGTGACCCCGAACATCACGTAGGACATGAGCCACATCGAGTCGACCCACGCGCCCTGGCTGTACGCCTGCGGCGCGAGGCTGTTCGCCTCGTCGCCGACGAGCAGGAAGGCGACCGCGGCGATCAGGAAGAGGAAGGCCGGCCGTCGCCACGCGGACGATGCGGAGAAGCCGGCAAAGCCGGCGAGCAGCACGACGTCTCCCGCTGCATAGGTCGCCGCCACGGCCCGCGCACCCTCCGTTCCCGGACCCATCAGCGCCGGATGCATGACGAAGACCCACTGGATCAGCGCGAACGCGAAGGTGGCCACCGCCGCCTCGCCGACCGCGGCGGCGCGATGGTGGCCGCCGGAGCGCACGATGAGCACGAGGAGCCCCGCGGCCAGCAGCGGGTAGCCGGAGAGGTAGAAGCAGTCCGCGGTCGACGGCGACGGGGCGGCGGGATAGACGTCGTAGAGGACGTCCCCGACGACGAACACGGCGTTCGCTGCGGCGAACAGCATCCACGGCACCGCCGTCGCCGGCCGGTTGAGCCGGATCCCCGCCAGGATCGCCACGACGGTCGCTCCGCCGATGGTGTCGTACAGGACGGACTGCGCGTCGCCGCCGCGCGGAAGCGCGAAGTAGGCCGCAGTGAGCGCCACGCCCACCGCGAGGTAGGCCCCCGAACGCCGGGTCATCCTGAACGGACTGTAGTCCCGTCCGTTCAGATGAGGAAGGAGACGATCGCCTCCGCGACCTCGTCCGGCGCGTCCTCCTGCAGGAAGTGCGACGCGTTCTCGACGAGGCGAGGGCCGGTCGCGCCCGGGATGAGCTGGACGAAGAGCTCGGCGATCCGCGGCGAGAGCACGGCGTCGTCGGCGCCCCAGACGACCAGCGCGGGCTTCTCCCAGGCGTGCAGCGCGTCCCGGACCCGGTTCATCGCCGCCGCGACCGGGTGTTCCGGCTCGGTCGGGACGAGCTCCGGGAACGCGAGCACACCCGCCTTCGACTCCGGCGTCGGGAACGGCGCGTCGTACGCCGCGCGGACGTCGTCCGCGAGCCCGCGCGCGGTTCCCGCAGCGACGAGGCGCCCGACGTCGAGCTCCCCGCCGACGTGGCGCACCGCGTCGCGGAACCGCAGCCACGTCTCGCTCGGCGCCTGCCCGCCCGAGATGCCGGTGTCGAGGATCACGAGCCGCTCGACGCGCTCCGGGCTCTCGACCGCGAACCGCAGGCCGATCGGGCCGCCCCAGTCGTGGACGACGATCGTAAGGCTGCGCAGGTCGAGGTCCTCGACGAGCCGCGTCACCGACTCGACGTGGCGGTCGTACGAGTACCAGCGGATGTCCGTGGGCTTGTCGGAGCGGCCGAAGCCGAAGTAGTCCGGCGCGACCGCGCGACGGCCGGCGGCGACGACGCGCGGGATCGCGTGCCGCCAGAGGAACGACCACGTCGGCTCGCCGTGGAGCAGCAGCACGGGGTCACCCTCGCCCTCGTCGAGGTAGTGCATGCGCAGCCCGTCCTGCTCCCGCCAGCGCGACGCGAAGGGGTAGTCCGGCACATCGGCGAAGGCCTCGTCCGGCACGCGGTACGCGTCCATGACGAGACCCTAGGCCACCGGGCGTGGGAGAGAAAAGGGGCCGGACGGGCTGCGGCCCACCGCCCGACCCTTGGGTAAAGACGCCGCAAGCTCTCGAAACTTGCGCGCTTCGGCCGCGGGCCCGGCGGGAAAGCGCTCCGGGATGACGAGGTCACCGCTCGCCGCCGCACTTGCGCTGCTCGGGATCGCCGCTGCCGCCGCGGCCGGGATCTGGTACGCGACGCTGAAGCACGACCGTCCCGCGCCGGAGCTCGTCCTCCCGCGCGTGGTCGGCCTGCGGCAGCCGACCGCGGTGCGGGAGCTGACCCACGACGGGCTGCGCGTGAAGGTCGTCGAGCCGAA
>JAFAIV010000365.1 GCA_019236545.1 Actinomycetota bacterium
GGGAGACCGCGCTCTCCCGTGCGCGAAGTCCCGTTCCCGAGCGAGCGAGGCGTTAGCCTCGCGAGCTGGAAGCGGCGCGGAGCTGGGAGAACAGGTCGGCCATCTCCAGCGCGCCGCGGACGGCTTCGCCGCCCTTGTCCGCGCGGGCCATCGCCTGCTCCAGCGTGTCCACCGTCAGGACGCCGAACGCGACGGGTACGCCCGTCTCGAGGCCCGCAAGCTGGATCCCCGAGGCCGCCTCGCCGGCGACGTAGTCGAAGTGCGCGGTCTCGCCGCGGATCACGCAGCCGAGGGCGACGACGCACGCGTAGCGCCGCGACTTCGCCAGGGCCATCGCGCCGAGCGGGAGCTCGAACGCGCCCGGCACCGGCATCACCGTCACCCGCTCGCGCGGGAAGCCGACCCGGTCGAGCTCGGCGAGCGCGGACTCGAGCAGGCGGTTCGTGACGTCGCCGTTGAAGCGGGAGACGACGATGCCGACGCCGCGCCCCGGCGCGTGCGGGACGCCCTGGAGCGCGTGCACGTCGTCCGGGATCGCGAGCTCGCCGGGCGCGTGCCCGGCGAGCTGCGGCGGTTCCCCGGCGGAGTCCTCGTCCTCGTACGGCTCGAGCTCCGGCTCGTCCTCGAGGTCGTCGTCCTCCTCGAACCCCGGGAGTTCCTCGTCGTCGCCGTAGGCGGGTTCGTCCTCCTGCGGCCAGCTGTCGGCAGTGCTCACTCGTCCTCCGGCTCGAACTTGAGATCCTGATGGTGGAGCCTGTGGCCGAGCTTATCCCGCTTGGCGGCCAGATACCGAGCGTTCTCCTCGTTCGGCGGCACCTCGATCGGAACCTGTTCGGTCACCTTCAGCCCGTACGCCTCGAGGCCGGAGACCTTCTTCGGGTTGTTGGTGAGCAGCCGGATCGTCGTCAGGCCGAGGTCGGCGAGGATCTGGTTGCCGATCCCCCACTCCCGCTCGTCCGCGGCGAAGCCGAGCGCGAGGTTCGCGTCGACGGTGTCCATCCCCTGCTCCTGGAGCTCGTAGGCGCGCAGCTTGTTGAGGAGGCCGATGCCGCGGCCCTCCTGCGCCATGTAGAGGAGGACGCCGCGGCCCTCGCCGGCGATCGCGCGAAGCGCCGCGTCGAGCTGCTCGCCGCAGTCGCAGCGCTGGGAGTGGAAGACGTCGCCGGTGAGGCACTCGCTGTGGACGCGGACGAGGACGTCGCCGCCCGCGAGGTCCCCGGCAACGAGCGCGACGTGCTCCTTGCCGGTCAGCTTCTCGCGGAAGGCGACCGCGCTGAACTCGCCGTACTCCGTCGGCAGCCGCGTCGAGACGACGCGCTCGACGAGCTTCTCCGTGCGGCGCCGGTACTCGATCAGGTCGGCGACGCTGACCATCTTCAGACCGTGCCGCTCGCAGTACGGAACGAGATCGGGGACGCGGGCCATCGTCCCGTCCTCGTTCATGATCTCGCAGATCACGCCGGCCGGGATCAGGCCGGCGAGCCGCGCCAGGTCGACGGAGGCCTCGGTCTGTCCGGAGCGGCGGAGGACGCCGCCGTCGCGCGCGCGGAGCGGGAAGACGTGGCCGGGCTGGACGAGGTCGCGCGGCTCCGTGCCGGGGTCGATCGCGATCTGGACGGTGTGGCTGCGGTCGGCGGCGGAGATGCCGGTCGTGACGCCCTCGCGAGCCTCGATCGAGACGGTGAACGCGGTGCCGAGCCGCGCCTCGTTGTGGTCGGTCATCGGGCGCAGGCCGAGCTCGTCGCAGCGCTCCTCGGTGAGGCAGAGGCAGATGAGGCCACGCGCGTGGGTGGCCATGAAGTTGATCGCCTCGGGCGTCGCGAACTGCGCGGCGATGACGAGGTCGCCCTCGTTCTCGCGGTCGGGGTCGTCCACGACGACGACGAAGCGGCCGTTGCGGATCTCCTCGATCGCCTCGTCGATGGAGGCGAAGGCGGCCGTGTGCGGGAGCGCGCTCACGAGAGCCTCGCCGCGAGGACGCGCTCGACGTACTTGCCGATCACGTCCGGCTCGAGGTTCACCGCGTCGCCGGGCTCGAGCGAGCCGAGCGTCGTGACCGCGAGGGTGTGCGGGATCAGCGCGACGGCGAAGCCCTCGTCGTCCACGGCGGCGACGGTGAGCGAGACGCCGTCGACGGCGATCGAGCCCTTCTCGACGACGAGGACGTCGCTGTCGAACCAGACGCGGCGGCCGTCGCCCTCCGGCTCGACCGAGCGGACGCGGCCGATGCCGTCGACGTGCCCCTGGACGAGGTGGCCGCCGAGCGGCTCGCCCGCGCGGAGCGCCGGCTCGACGTTGATCCGGCCGCGCGGCTGGACCTCGCCGAGGCTCGTCCGCGAGAGGGTCTCCGGGACGGCGTCGAAGGCGAGCAGCGCGCCGCTGCGGCCGACGACTGTGAGGCAGACGCCCGCAAGGGAGACGGAGTCGCCAATCACGGCGCTCTCGGCGCTCTCCGGCGCTTCCACGACGAGGCGGGCGCCGTCGAAGGAGACAACGGTTCCGAGCTCCCTGACGATGCCCGTGAACATGGGCGAAGCGTAGCCCTGGCTAGGGCTCG
>JAFAIV010000380.1 GCA_019236545.1 Actinomycetota bacterium
CTCGGCCTCGGCATCCTCTTCGTCCGCCGCAACGTCCCGGAGAGCCCGCGCTGGCTGTTCATCCACGGGCGCGAGGAGGAGGCGGAGGCGATCGTCCGCGACATCGAGGGCGCGGTCGAGAAGGAGACGGGCAGCCGCCTGGAGGAGGCCGAGCAGACGCTCGAGGTGCGCCAGCGCGAGGTGATCCCGTTCCGGGAGATCGCGCGGACCGCGTTCAAGCTCTACCCGCGCCGCGCCGTCCTCGGCATTGCGCTCTTCATCGGCCAGGCGTTCCTCTACAACGGCGTCACGTTCAACCTCGGGACGCTGTATACGACCTTCTTCAAGGTCTCGTCGAGCTTCGTCCCGGTCTTCATCATCGTCTTCGCGGTCGGGAACTTCCTCGGGCCGCTCCTGCTCGGCCGGCTGTTCGACACGCTCGGCCGGAAGCCGATGATCTCCGGCACCTACCTCGGCTCGGCGGTGATAGCCGCGATCATGGCCGCGCTCTTCACCGGGAAGATGATGGGCGGCTCGCCCTGGGTGCTGGAGGCGTTCATCTTCGGGACGTTCTTCCTCGCCTCGGCCGGCGCCAGCGCCGCGTACCTGACCGTCAGCGAGATCTTCCCGATGGAGACGCGCGCACTCGCGATCGCGTTCTTCTACGCGGTCGGCACCGGCATCGGCGGCATCATCGGGCCGCTCCTCTTCGGCAACCTGATCGCGTCGAGGAGCCGCGGCGAGGTGGCTGTCGCGTTCCTGGTCGGTGCCGTGGTCATGGCGGTAGGCGGCATCGTCGAGCTCTTCTACGGGGTCAAGGCCGAGCAGGTGCCGCTCGAGAACATCGCCAAGCCGCTGACCGCGGACGACGCCGAGCACATGCCGGAGCGGCAGCGCGAGGGCTCGCGCCGGTACAAGCCGGGCCCCGGAGTCGAGTACCCGTACTACTCGCCGGGGATGGTCGGCACGGCGGTGCGGCGGCCCGCGCCGGTGACCGAGCTCCACCGCGAGGTCGAGGCGATCGGGCAGGCCGTCGACGAGGGCGGACCGGTCTCGGGCGACGAGCTCTCGCGCCTGGTGGGGGCGCGCCGCTGGGGCCCGGGGCGGTTCAGGCTCGCGCTGGACGAGGCGGTCGCCGTCGGGCGGATCCGCCGCCTCGGCCGCGGTCGGTACGGCCCGCCTGAACCGGGCGCGTAGGCGCTACGCTCGGCTCGTGGAGCCGAATCGCGACGCCATCCTCGCCGCCCTCGGGCAGGTCATCGACCCCGAGTTGCGGCGCCCCGTGACCGAGCTGGACATGGTGCGCGACGTCGAGGCGAACGACGGCGTCGTCTCGCTGACGATCGTCCTCACCGTCGCGGGCTGCCCGCTCCGCAACTCGTTCGAGGAGCAGGTCGAGCGCGTGCTCGCCGAGGTGCCCGGCGTCACGGGAGTCGAGCTCGGCTTCGACGTGATGACGCCGGACGAGCGCCAGGCGCTGACCACGAAGCTGCGCGGCGGCGCCTCGGAGCGCGACAACGTCATCCGGCTGCCGTCGTCGTGCCGCGTCCTCGCGGTCGCGAGCGGCAAGGGCGGCGTCGGCAAGTCGTCGCTGACGGCGAACCTCGCCGTCGCGCTCTCCCAGCTCGGCCACCGCGTGGGCGTCCTCGACGCGGACATCTACGGGCACTCGATCCCGCACATCCTCGGCATCCGGCAACGGCCGGTCGCGGTCGACGACCTGATCGTCCCGCCGGTGAAGGACGACCTGAAGCTGATGTCGATCGGCTTCTTCCTCGACGGCAACGAGCCGGTGATGTGGCGCGGTCCGATGCTCCACCGCGCGCTCGAGCAGTTCCTCACCGATGTGCACTGGGGCGAGCTGGACGTGCTCGTCGTGGACATGCCGCCCGGGACGGGCGACGTCTCGATCTCGCTCGCGCAGCTGCTGCCGCGCGCCGAGGTGATCGTCGTCACGACGCCGCAGCGGCTCGCACAGGACGTCGCCTCGCGCGCTGCGTCGATGGCGAAGAAGACGAACATGCGCCTGCTCGGCGTCGTCGAGAACATGAGCGGCGACGTCTTCGGGAGCGGCGGCGGCCAGGAGCTCGCGGACGAGCTCGGCATCCCGCTGCTCGGCACGGTGCCGCTCGACCCGGCGCTGCGGGAGCAGGGCGACCTCGGCGAGCCGGTCGTGCGGGCGCGTCCCGACGCCGCAGCGGCGCAGTCGATCCTCGCCGTCGCCCAGGCGGTCGAGGAGCTCCGGCGCGAGCCGGCCGGCGGGATCGTCAAGGCCCTGCCGCTCGTCGGATGAGCCGCACGGCCGAGGTCGTCAAGCAGGCATACGACCTCGCGCGGCGCGGCGACCACAAGTCCCTCCGCGCGCTCGTCGCAGACGACGCCACCTGGCACCCGGCGCGCGAGGGCGCGTGGAACCCCTGCCGCGACGGCGAGATGATCGTGCGCACGCTGATGTGGCGCGCGGGCTCGGCGAACCGGCTGCGGCCGGGCGAGACGATCGACCTCGGCGACCGCGTCCTGATCCACCTACGCGGACGGCGACTCGAGCGTCTGGGCGCAAAGGGGCTCATCCCGCGGCTGTTCCAGATCGTCGTCGTCCGCGATGGCCGGATCGTCTCGATGCAGGACTACCCACGCCGCGCCGAGGCGTACGCGGCGGCCGGGCTCGAGGCCTGAGTGCCCGCGGCGGCGTTCTTCGACCTCGACCGCACGCTCCTGCGGCGGTCGTCGGCCCTCGCGCTGGCGGGCTCGTTCAGGCGCCGCGGGATCATCTCGCGCTGGCAGATGCT
>JAFAIV010000257.1 GCA_019236545.1 Actinomycetota bacterium
ACGACCTGCCGCGCGGCGTGCGGCCGATGACGCTCGCGCTCTGGCGCGTGGCGGACCCGGGGAACGTCGGGACGCTCCTGCGGGCCGCCGACGCGTTCGGCGCCGGCGTCGCCCTCTCGGCCGGCTGCGCCGACCCGACGTCGCCGAAGGCACTGCGCGCGTCGATGGGCGCGATCTTCCGCGTTCCGCTCTCCGAGTTCGACGAGCCGGCGGGGAGGCGCGTCGCGCTCGTCCCGCGCGGCGGCACGCCGCTCCCGGAGGTCGCCGTCGACGGCGAGGTCGTCCTCGTCCTCGGCGCCGAGCGCGAGGGCCTGCCGGAGGATGTCCTGTCACGCTGCGACGAGCAGGCGACGATCCCACAGCCCGGCCCGGCCGAGTCGCTCAACGTCGCGATGGCCGGCGCGATCGCCCTCTACGAGCTGGCCCGCCGGACCTAGGGGCCTTCGGCGAAATAGCGGCTGTGCCGCAGGGCCGCGCTCAGCGGCGCGCTGCCGCATCCTCGGTCGCGCCGATAGCTACGGCTATCGACGCTCCCTGCGTCCTTGCATCGCACTCGCCGATCGCACCCCTGCGACGAGCGCCATTTCGCCAAAGACCCCTGAAAAAGCGGCCGGCCCGCTTTCGCGGGCCGGACCAGAGATTCGCCGAGCCGGTTGCGCTTTCGTCCGCCTCGTCCGACCGGCCTTCCGCCTCGGGGTTGCCCCCTCTTCGTACGACCGCTCGGTCGGGGTTTCGACCTACTCGCGCTCCGTGCTCGGCGCAAGAGGAAACCTAGGGGGCGGCGGTCACCGGATCAAGACCCACCGTCTACGTTTCTGTCGCAATTTGCGCACTTTCATTCCGGCGCCCGATCCAGACCGTGTCCTCGCCTCCGTCGTAGGGGCGGCGGTCGAACCAGCTGTAGCAGGCCTCGACCTCGAAGCCCGCCTCGACGAGGAGCGCGTGCCAGCGCGGAGGCTCGAGCCACCACAGCGTCATGCGCGACTCGCCCTGCGGGCCGCGCACCGAGAGCGTCAGCGTCTGCTCGCGGAGGTCCCAGTCGGCCCGTTCGAAGATGCCCGGCTCGCGCTCGATCCAGCGGCCGTCCGTCTCCTCTATGTCCTCGCGCGAGGGGGCGAAGACATCGAAGATGAGCCGCCCGCGGGGCCGGAGCAGCGCACGCGCGGCCCGCAGCGCCTCGAGCCGCTCCTCGTCGTCGCGCAGATGGAGGAAGGCGCGAAACGGGCAGGTCACGAGCGTCACGCGCTCGTCCACCGGTGGCCGCCGCAGGTCGCCCAGCCGCAGGTCGAGGCGGTCGGCGATCCCCGCGTCGCGCGCGTGCTTCGCGCAGACGTCGAGCATCCCCTGCGACGAGTCGACGCCGATCACGTGGACGCCGGCCATCGCCGTCGGGATGGCGATCCGCCCGGTGCCGACGCCGAGCTCGACCACCGGGCCGCCCGACGCCAGTGCCTCCTCGACGTAGAACGAGATGTCCTCCACGACGCTCGTGCTCCACGGGTCGTACAGCGTCGCGATCGGGTCGTAGGCGCTCACGGCCTATAGATACAGTCGCCGCCGTGGATCCGCAGGCCCTTGACGACGCCGCGCTCGCCGAGATCGCGGCCGCGGCGACGCTCGACCAGCTCGACGAGCTGCGCGTTCGCTACCTCGGGCGGAAGAGCGAGCTGAAGCTCGCGCTGCGCGAGGTGCGCGACCGCGAGACCGGGATGGCGCTCAACGCGGCGCGCGAGGCGGTCGAGGCGGCGGTCGAGCGGCGGCAGCAGGAGCTGGAGCGCGCCGAGCTCGACCGGACGATCCGCGAGGACCGGGTCGACGTGACGCTCCCGGGCACGCCGCACCTGCGCGGTCACCTGCACCTCGTCACGCAGGTGCGGCGCGAGGTCGAGGACATCTTCCTCGGCATGGGCTACGAGGTCGTCGACGGCCGTGAGGTCGAGACGACGCGCTACCTCTTCGACGCGCTCAACATGGCGCCGAACCACGTCACGCGCTCGCCGCTCCACACCTTCTACCTCGAGAACGGCGCGGTCCTGCGCAGCGAGACCTCGCCGTCGCAGATCCACACGATGGAGGCGAAGCCGCCGCCGGTCTTCATGGTCTCGCTCGGCCGCTGCTACCGCCGCGACACGCCCGACGCGACGCACTACCCGATCTTCCACCAGGTCGAGGGCCTCGTGGTCGATCGCGGGATCACGCTCGCCGACCTGAAGGGGACGCTCCGCACGCTGCTCCGCCAGCTCTTCGGCGCCGAGCGCGAGGCGAAGTTCGTCACGCACTTCTTCCCCTTCACCGAGCCGTCGGTCGAGGTGCTCGTCTCCTGCTTCCAGTGTGGCGGCGAGGGCTGTCCGATGTGCCGCCACTCGGGCTGGATCGAGATCGGCGGCTCCGGGATGGTCGACCCGAACGTGCTCCGCTTCGTCGGCTACGACCCGGAGGAGGTCTCCGGGTTCGCGTTCGGCTGGGGGCTCGAGCGCATGGCGATCCTTCGTCACGGGCTGCCGGACATCCGCGACCTCTGGGCCGACGACCTCCGCTTCCTGAGGCAGTTCTGACGTGAAGGTGCCGATGTCATGGCTCCGCGAGTACGCGGACCCGAGCGTCTCGAACGAGGAGATCGCCGCGCGGCTCTCGACGTCGACGTGCGAGGTCGAGCGGCTCGTCCGCCGCGGTGTCTCCGACGCCGACGGGAACCTCGGCCGCTTCCGCGTCGGGCGCGTCCTCACCGCCGAGAAGCACCCGAACGCCGACCGGCTCCAGCTGACGACCGTCGACATCGGCGAGAAGGAGCCGAGCCAGATCGTCTGCGGCGCGTGGAACTTCGGCGCCGGCGCGACGGTCGCCGTCGCCATGCCGGGGGCGACGCTGCCGAACGGGCTGACGCTCGAGCGGCGCGAGCTCCGCGGCCAGATGTCCGAGGGGATGATCCTCGCCGAGGACGAGGTCGACCTCGGCTCCGACCACGCCGGGATCATGCTCCTCGACGGCTCGCTCGAGCCGGGGACGCCGCTCGCCGACGTGCTCCCGCTCTCCGAAGAGGTGCTCGAGGTCGAGGTCACCGGCAACCGGCCCGACCTGCTCTCGATCTACGGCCTCGCGCGAGAGGTGGCGGCGCTCTTCGACGTGCCCCTCGCTCCGTGGCCGGGCGTCGACCCGCCGCGCGCCGGGGACGAGATGGTCCGCGTCGACCTCGAGGATCCCGAGGGCTGCCCGCGCTACATCGCGCGCCTCTTCCGGGACGTCGCGATAGGCCCGTCGCCGGTCTGGCTGAAGGCGCGCGTGCTCGCCGCCGGGATGCGGCCGATCTCGAACGTCGTCGACGTGACGAACTACGTCATGCTCGCGCTCGGGTCGCCTCTGCATGCGTTCGACTTCTCGACGCTCGCGGGCGGCGAGGTTGGCGTCCGGCGCGCGCGCGACGGGGAGGAGGTGCGCACGCTCGACGGCCAGTTGCGCCGCCTCGACCCGCGCGACCTCGTGATCAAGGACGGCGAGAAGGCGATCGCGCTCGCGGCGATCATGGGCGGCGAGGAGACCGAGGTCACCGAGGCGACGACCTCGGTGCTGCTCGAGGCGGCGAACTTCGAGCCGATCGGGATCCTCCGCACGTCCGAGCGGCTCGGCCTCCGCACCGAGGGCTCGAACCGCTGGGAGAAGGGCGTCGACCCGTACCTCGCCGAGCATGCGGCGCGGCTCGCCACGCAGCTGATCGTCGAGACCTCGGGCGCCCGCTGGGTCGCGGACACCGACGCGCATGGGGAGCTCCCCGAGCGGCCGGTCGTCGAACTCCGGCCGGCGCGGACGAGCGAGCTGCTCGGCTACGACGTCCCCGAGGAGCGGCAGCACGGGATCCTCCGCGGACTCGGGTTCGAGCTCGACGGGAACTCGGTTACCGTGCCGACGTGGCGCTCGCGCGACGTCACGCGGGAGGCCGACCTGATCGAGGAGGTCGGCCGCTTCGTCCTCGACGAGGTGCCGTTCACGCTGCCGGCCCGGCGCGACGCCGTCGGGCGGCTGCCGCGCGAGCAGCAGCTGCGGCGCGAGGTCGAGGACGCGCTCGCCGGCTGCGGCCTGTCCGAGGCGTACACGCCGAGCCTCGTCGCGAGCGACCCCGACCCGGGCGCGCTCCGCCTCTCGCTCCCGCTCTCGAGCGACCAGTCCGTGCTGCGGACGACGCTCCTCCCGAGCCTGCTCGCGGCGGCGGAGCGGAACCGGGAGCAGGGCAACGAGCGGGTCGGGCTGTTCGAGATCGCGCGCGTCTACCTCCCGAGCGGCGAGCAGCTCCCGGACGAGCACTGGCGCGTCGGCGGCGTGCTCGAGGGCGGGTACGCGGACGCGAAGGGCGTCGTCGACACGCTGTACGAGGCGCTGAAGATCGAGCTGCGGGTCGAGCGCGGCGAGCAC
>JAFAIV010000387.1 GCA_019236545.1 Actinomycetota bacterium
CGTTCCTCGTCACGATCCTCTTCTCGGCGCGCGACAACCTCGTCCGCTGGCTCTCGAAGGGGACGACCGTGCCGCCCGCAACGGCGGCCGCCGCGGCGCTGGCAGGCGGGACGCTCGTCGTCCTGGTCGCGCTCGGCCCGCGCGTGAAGAGCCTGCGCGGCGTCGCGCCGTTCCTGGGCGTCGGCGTCCTCTTCGGCCTCTCCTACGTCTCGCTCTTCGAGGCGTACTACCGCGGGCGCGTCACCGTCGTCTCGCCGCTCGTCGCGACGGAGTCGCTCTGGGGCGTCGCGCTGTCGCTGCTCCTGATCCGCCACCACGAGAAGGTGGGGCGGAGGATCGTCTTCGGCGCACTCCTGATCGTCGCCGGCGGCGCGCTGATCGGCGCGTTCCGCTAGCGCCGGAAGGCGTAGATCAGGTTCACGAGCACGATCGCGACCCAGCCGATCACGGCGACCCAGCCCTGGTGGTTGCCGGTGGCGATCGCCGTGATCGCGACGCCAATGCCGAGCGAGCCGAAGACGACGCGCGGGTCGTAGGAGGAATGGTGGCGCGGCGCCGACTCGCGCTTCGCGCCGAGCCGCTCGTCGAGGCGCTTCTCGATCTTGTCCACGAGCGAGTCGACGATCTCGGGCTCGTACTCCCGGCCCAGCTCCCGCCGCGCCTCGACCGCCGCCTCGACGTCCTGCCGCTCGACCATCGCCTCCGAATCATGCACCCCGCACGACTTCAATATCTGCTATAACTCGACTTAGATTTTCTCTCACAGGAGGCATTCAGAACACATGGCGAAGACCATCGGCATCGACCTCGGCACGACGAACTCGTGCATGGCCGTGCTCGAGGGCGGCGAGCCGACCGTCATCCCGAACGCCGAGGGCGGGCGCACCACGCCGTCCGTCGTCGCGTTCACGAAGGACGGCCAGCGGCTCGTCGGCGCCCCCGCGCGGCGGCAGCAGGTCACGAACCCCACCAACACCATCTTCTCGATCAAGCGCTTCATGGGACGCAAGTTCTCCGAGGTGAACGAGGAGATGACGATCGTCCCGTACCAGGTCGACCAGGGCCAGAACGGCGACGTGCGCGTCGAGGCGGAGGGCAAGGAGTACGCCCCGCCGGAGATCAGCGCGATGATCCTGCAGAAGCTCAAGGCGGACGCCGAGTCCTACCTCGGCGAACCGGTCACCGACGCGGTGATCACGGTGCCCGCCTACTTCAACAACGCGCAGCGCGAGGCGACGAAGGACGCCGGCAAGATCGCGGGCCTCAACGTCCTGCGGATCATCAACGAGCCGACCGCGGCAGCGCTCGCGTACGGCCTCGACAAGGAGGGCTCCGACCAGACGATCCTCGTCTTCGACCTCGGCGGCGGCACGTTCGATGTGTCCGTCCTCGAGCTCGGCGACGGCGTCTTCGAGGTCAAGTCCACCGCCGGCGACAACCATCTCGGCGGCGACAACTTCGACAAGGCGATCGTCGACTGGATGGTCGCGGAGTTCAAGAAGGACCAGGGCATCGACCTGGCCGCCGACCGGATGGCGCTCCAGCGGCTCTACGAGGCCGCGGAGAAGGCGAAGATCGAGCTGTCGTCCACGATGACGACGCAGATCAACCTGCCGTTCATCACGGCCACGCAGGAAGGCCCGAAGCACCTCGACCTGCAGCTCACGCGGGCGAAGCTCGAGGAGATCACGGCCGACCTGCTCGAGCGGACCGTCGGCCCGACGAAGCAGGCGCTCGCCGACGCCGGGCTCGACTCCTCGAAGATCGACCACGTCGTCCTCGTCGGCGGCATGACCCGCATGCCGGCCGTCCAGGAGAAGGTGCGCCAGATCGTCGGCAAGGAGCCGCACAAGGGCGTCAACCCGGACGAGGTCGTCGCCGTCGGCGCGGCCATCCAGGCCGGCGTCCTCAAGGGCGAGGTCAAGGACATCCTGCTCCTCGACGTCACCCCGCTCTCCCTCGGCATCGAGACCAAGGGCGGCGTGATGACGAAGCTGATCGAGCGCAACACGACCATCCCGACGAAGAAGTCCGAGGTCTTCACGACCGCGGAGGACAACCAGCCCTCCGTCGAGGTGCACGTCCTCCAGGGCGAGTCGGAGATGGCCGCCTACAACAAGACGCTCGGCAAGTTCCAGCTCGTCGGCATCCCGCCGGCACCGCGGGGCCTGCCGCAGGTCGAGGTCACGTTCGACATCGACGCGAACGGGATCATCAACGTGTCCGCGAAGGACATGGGGACGGGCAACGTCCAGCAGATCCAGATCCAGGGCGGCTCCGGCCTCAGCGAGTCCGAGGTGCAGGACATGATCCGGAACGCGGAGGCGCACGCCGACGAGGCGCGCAAGCTCCGCGAGACCGTCGACGCGAAGAACATGGCGGAGACGCTCGCGTACCAGACCGAGCGCTCGCTCAAGGAGCACCGCGACAAGCTCGACGAGTCCGAGGCCTCGACGATCGAGGGCCGGATCATGGAGCTGCGCCAGTCGCTCGAGGGCGACGACGTCGCGGACATCCGCGCGAAGACGGAGGCGCTCCAGGAGGCCTCGCACAAGCTCGCCGAGGCGGTCTACGCCCAGGCGGCCGCGCAGGCCCAGGCGTCCGCCGGCGGCGACGGCGCGTCGGACTCCGGCGACGAGGTCGTCGAGGAGGGCGAGTACGAGGTCGTCGACGAGGAGGCGAAGACCTCGTGACGGACGAGCCCGTCCAGCACGACGAGCAGGAGCAGGTCGAGGAGAGCGGCGGCGTCGAGGAGGCGCCGGCCGCTCCCGACGACCGGCTGCTCCGGCTCGCCGCCGACTTCGACAACTACAAGAAGCGCGCCGCGCGCGAGCGGGAGGAGTACGTCCGCACCGCGAACGAGCGGCTGATCGGCGAGCTCCTGCCGATCCTCGACGATCTCGAGCGGGCGCTCGACGCCGCGGGCCAGCACCAGGAGGCGCAGCTCGAGGAGGGCGTGCGCCTCGTCCATCGCTCGCTCGAGTCGCTGCTCCAGCGTTACGGCGTCCAGCCGATCGAGACCGAGGGCCGGTTCGACCCGCACGTCCACGAGGCGCTCCTGAGCCAGCCGTCCGAGGCGGAGGAGGGTTCCGTCATCGACGTCATCCAGAAGGGCTACAAGCTGAACGACCGCGTCGTGCGCCCCGCGCGCGTCGTCGTCGCCGCCCACCGCGAGCCGGAGCTCGATGGCTAAGACCCTGTACGACACCCTCGGCGTCTCCAAGACCGCCTCGGCCGACGAGATCAAGAAGGCCTACCGGAAGCTCGCGCGCCAGCACCACCCGGACGCGAACCCCGGCGACAAGGAGTCGGAGGAGCGCTTCAAGGAGGTCCAGCAGGCGTACGACATCCTGGGCGACGAGGAGAAGCGGAACGCGTACGACCGCTACGGCTCGTGGAACGGGCGCGGCCCGACCGCCGGGCCGGGCGCCGCGAACGTCGACGTCGGCGACTTCGACCTCGGCGACCTCGGCGACCTGTTCGGCGGGCTCTTCGGCGGGCTCGGCGGTCGCGGCGCGCAGCAGCAGCGCGGCCGCGCCGCCCGCCAGCCGATGCGCGGCGCCGACGTCGAGGCGACCGTGCATCTGTCCTTCGAGGACTCGCTGCGCGGCGCAGAGGCGAAGGTGCCGGTCGAGCTGACGGTCGCGTGCTCGGAGTGCGGCGGCACCGGCGCCCAGCCGGGCACCGCGCCGGTCATCTGCCCGGAGTGCAACGGCCGCGGCGTCAAGGCGGAGAGCCAGGGCTTGTTCGCCCTCTCCCAGCCCTGTCCGCGCTGCCGCGGCAACGGCACCGTGATCGAGAAGCCGTGCTCGAAGTGCCACGGCACCGGCCGCGAGCGGAAGATCCGCACCTACACGGTCAAGATAAAGCCCGGCGTCAAGGACGGCACGAAGATCCGCCTGAAGGGCAAGGGCGAGCCCGGCTCGAACGGGGGCCCGGCCGGCGACCTGCTCGTCGTCACGCGCGTCTCGGCCTCGGAGACGTACGAGCGCCGCGGCGACGACCTCGTCGTCACCGTGGCCGTCTCGTTCCCGACCGCCGCCCTCGGCGGCTCGGTCGACGTGCCGACGCCGGAGGGAACCGTCTCGCTGAAGATCCCGGCAGGCTCGGAGGACGGCAAGCTCCTGCGGATCAAGGGCCGCGGCGCCCCGCGGCTGCAGGGCTCCGGTAAGGGCGACGTCCTCGCACGCATTCGCATCCAGGTGCCGAAGCGCGTGAACAAGCGCGAGCGCGAGCTCCTCGAGGAGCTGCAGAAGGTGAGTGGGTAGATGAAGGAGCCGCTGCTCAGGAAGCCGCCGCGCAACAGCGGCAAGGCCGCCGGCGGCGCGGTCGCCGTGGGAGGCTTCGGCCTCGCCAAGACCGGGCTGCTCGGGAAGTTCTTCATCTGGTGGTTCGTCTGGCACGGGACGTTCGGCATCTGGCGGGTCTTCGGCTTCGCCGGCCTCGCCGTCGTCCTCGTCGCCATCGCGGCCTACTTCGTGCTGAGGGCGCGGCAGTGAACGACCGCCCGATCTACATGATCTCCGTCGCCGCCGACCTCGTCGGCATGCACCCGCAGACGCTGCGCATGTACGAGCAGAAGGGCCTCGTCCGGCCGCAGCGGACGCCCGGCGGCACGCGCCTCTACTCCGAGGCGGACGTCGAGCGGCTGCGGATCATCCAGCGCCTGACGACCGAGCTCGGCCTCAACCTCGCGGGCGTCGAGCTCGTGCTGCGGCTCGAGGACGAGCTGCGCAAGGCGCACGCCACGATCGAGCGGCTCCAGGAGCAGCTCAAGCGCGAGGTGCAGAACGTGCACAAGCAGTACCGCCGCGACCTCGTCCTCTACAGCGAGGAGCGGCTCCCCGAACCCCGAGTGGAAAGACGTAGGTAGATGGACTTCAACAAGCTGACGATCAAGTCCCAGGAGGCGGTCGCCGCCGCGCAGGAGCTGGCGCGCCGCAACGGCAACCCGGAGCTCTACCCGGAGCACCTGACGATCGCTCTGCTCGACCAGGAGCTGCCGCGCCAGCTCGTCCCCGACGTGGACGCGCTGCGCGCGCAGGCCGAGGCGACGCTGGCGCAGAAGCCGAAGATCCAGGGCGCGCAGCAGCAGCCGCAGGTGTCGGCCCAGCTCTCGCGCGTCCTCGACCGGGCCGCCGACGAGGCGAAGCGCATGGAGGACGAGTACGTCTCGTCCGAGCACCTGCTGCTCGCGCTCGACGTCGTCCCGCGCGACCAGCTCCTCGCCAAGATCGCCGAGGTGCGCGGCGGCCGGCGCGTCACCTCGCAGGATCCCGAGGGCACCTACCAGGCGCTGGCGAAGTTCGGCCGCGACCTGACCGAGGCCGCCGAGAGCGGGAAGCTCGATCCGGTCATCGGCCGCGACGAGGAGATCCGGCGCGTCATCCAGGTGCTCTCGCGCCGCACGAAGAACAACCCCGTCCTGATCGGCGAGCCGGGCACCGGCAAGACCGCGATCGTCGAGGGCCTCGCGCAGCGGATCGTCGCGGGCGACGTCCCCGAGGGCCTGAAGGGGAAGCGCGTCTGGGGCCTCGACATCGGCTCGCTGCTCGCCGGCTCGAAGTACCGGGGCGAGTTCGAGGAGCGGCTGAAGGCCGTCCTCGACGAGATCAAGGCCTCCGAGGGCCAGCTGATCGTCTTCATCGACGAGCTGCACACGATCGTCGGCGCCGGTGCGGCCGAGGGCGCGGTCGACGCGGCGAACATGCTCAAGCCGATGCTCGCGCGCGGGGAGCTGCGCGCGGTCGGCGCGACGACGCTCGACGAGTACCGCAAGTACATCGAGAAGGACGCGGCGCTCGAGCGGCGGTTCCAGCCGATCTACGTCGGCGAGCCGTCCGTCTCCGACACGATCGCGATCCTGCGCGGCCTGAAGGAG
>JAFAIV010000407.1 GCA_019236545.1 Actinomycetota bacterium
GTGCTCGGTGCCTTCACCGCGCACCATCTCGAAGCCCAGGCCGAGGACGTCGCCTTGTTCCTGGCCGTCGGCGCCGCGCTCTCGATCGCCGCCAGCGTCGCCGTCGCCTGGCACGCCGGGTTCCACGAGGTCGCCGACCATGCCCGCCACGTGAACCCGCTCTGGTTCGCGGTCGCGCTCGCCGGCGCGGTTGCGGCGCACATCGGCTACATGCTCGCGTTCCGCGAGGTCGCGCGCGTGGACGACGGGCTGCCGATCGGGATCGTCCGCACCGGCGCGATCGTGGCCACCGGCTTCGGCGTCTTCGTCCCGCGCGGCGGCTTCGCCCTCGACGTCGAGGCGCTGACCGACATGGGCGTCCCGGTCGAGGAGGCGCGCATCCGCGTCCTCGGGCTCGGCTCGCTCGAGTACGTCGTCCTCGGGACGGCGGCCGCGGCCTGCTCGATCCTGATGCTCCTCTGGGACTTCCACGCGCAGCAGGCGGTGACGCTGTCGTGGGCGATCGGCGTGCCGGCCGGGACGCTGCTCGCGCTGATCGCGCTCAGGTTCCGTAAGTGGCTCTGCCGCGGCTGGTTCAAGAAGGTGATCGGGCCGCCCCTCGAGGCGCTGCTCGTCGTCGGAAAGATCCTCGCGCGCCCGCGCCAGCACGCGACCGCCGCGATCTTCGGCATGTCCCTCTACTTCGCCGGCGAGGTCTTCGTGCTCTGGGCGTGCCTCGCGGCGTTCCAGCACGGCGGGCCGTCGATCCTCGCGGTCGTCGTCGGCTACGCGACCGGCTACGCGCTCACGCGGCGCACGCTGCCGCTCGCGGGCGCGGGCGCGGTCGAGGCGCTGATGCCGTTCGCGCTCGCCTGGGTGGACTTCAAGCTCGCGGCGGCGGTGCTCGCCGTCTTCGCCTACCGCCTCTTCAACGTCTGGCTGCCGGTGCCGCCGTCGCTCGCCGGGCTGATCGCCCTGCAGCGGCGGCCGCCGACCGGCTCAGTGGCGTACGCCGAAGTCGGTCGTCACGATGGTGACGGGCATGCCCTTGTAGACGCCAGGGCCCGCGCCGACGTGCACCGCTGAGACGCCGATCTCCCGCCAGCGCGGGGTCAGCATGTTCTTGAGGTGCTCCGGGCTGTGCTCCCAGAGCTCGAGCGCGCCGGAGGCGGTGACGCTCGGCGACGACCAGAGCAGGTTCTCGCCGACCGACCAGTAGCCGAAAGAGCCCTGCGCGTACCAGTGCTGGATGCGCTGCCAGAACGCGGCGCCGTCGTGGGACTCGTGGGCGAAGTAGCCGTCCGCGGCCATCTCCTCGGTGTGCTGGCGCGCCGCCTCGGTCAGGGGCGTCGACAGCGTCAGCGGGACGAGCCCGTGCTGGCGGCGGAACGCGTTCAGGTCGGCGAGGACGCCGCGCTCGAGCGCGGTCAGCGCAAGGGCTGTGCGGTGGGTCTCCGCGGAGCTCGGCGACGCCGCCGTTGCCGCGAGGACGAGGAAGGCGGCGAGAGCTGCGACGGCGCGAACCACCCGCGCAGGATCGCCGCGCCCACCCTGGGCGGCAACCGGCCGAACGGCTCAAATCGCAGGACCGACGGTCCTATTGGAACAATGCGGAAGTGAGCCTCCGCGGCGAGCCCCTCGAGCGCGACGCCGTCCTCCCGGACGGGCGGGTGCTGCGCGTGCGCGTCGGCGTCCCGGAGGACTCGTACATCCCCCGCGACCAGCTCGACACCGTCGACCTCGAGCTCTGGGACGAGGCGCAGGGCGAGCACGTCGCCGCCGTGACGACCGTCCTGGAGCCGGAGCAGACGAGCGAGGGCCTTCGCCTGCTGGAGGCGGTCGTGCTCGGCCTCGAGTCGGGCGAGCTCCAGCCGACCGCGGGCGCCCTCGAGCCGCTCGCCGACCGGGTGCTGTGACGATGTCGGTCGCGACCCTGCACACGAACCACGGTGCGATCGTCGTCGAGCTGTTCGACGAGGACGCGCCGAAGACCGTCGAGAACTTCCGCACGCTCGCCGCCGACGGCTTCTACGACGGCGTCATCTTCCACCGCGTGATCCCCGACTTCATGATCCAGGGCGGCGACCCGACCGGCACCGGCATGGGCGGCCCCGGCTACCAGTTCGAGGACGAGATCAACGACCACAAGGTCGTCCGCGGCGCGCTCGCGATGGCGAACGCCGGCCCGAACACGAACGGCAGCCAGTTCTTCATCGTCACGACCGAGGATGCCTCGTGGCTCGACGGAAAACACACCGTCTTCGGTCGCGTCACCGACGGGATGGACGTCGTCGACGCGATCTCCGAGGTCGACACGGACCCGCGCGACAAGCCGCGCGAGGACGTCGTCATCGAGCGCGTCGAGCTCTGACGACCGACCCCAGCGGCAGGCCGTACCAGATCACGAGCAGGACGGTGCCGAGGGTGGCCGTCGCGGCGACCGCCGGCCCGAGCGACATCACGTAGTCGGTCACGAGCAGGACGACCGAGACGAGCGAGACGGCAAAGGCCGCGATCCCGGCGAGCGAGCAGCGGCTCCCGACCCTGACCATGTGCTCCTTGTCGCCGTGGCGGAAGCGGAGCCGGTGGTACGAGCTCGGCGCGGTCAGGAAGACGACCGCGACCGCCGTCGAGAGGAACGCGACGACGAAGACGTCGCGCTGGAAGTCCGTCGTCCTCGGCCAGCCCTTGGCGAACGGCACCGCGAGCAGGAACGCGAAGATGACCGTCACTCCCGGGAGCAGGACGCGCAGCTCGTTCAGGAGCTCGATCAGCTCGCGGTCGGCGCGCTCCTTGGGGCTCTCGTCCTGCTCGCTCACGGGGCGAGGGATTCCCGGCGGCCCGCAGCAGCACACCGGGAGGTCAAGCGGGTGGCGGGAATCGAACCCGCATAGCCAGCTTGGAAGGCTGGAGCTCTGCCATTGAGCTACACCCGCGGGCGCTGGGTACGGTAGCCGCGTGTACCCGTCGGCGGAAGCGGTCGCACTCGCACCCCTCCTCGCGCTCGGGGTCGCGCTCTCCGCGCGGCGCCTCTCGCCCCCGCGGGTCGCCGCCGGCGCGCTCGCGGTCGCGCTCGTCGCGGCAGCGTTCGCGACGAGGCTGGAGCCGTTCGCGAACCACACGTTCCTCTGGGCCCACCTGCTCCAGAACGTCGTCATGGCCGAGTGGGCTCCGGCGCTGCTCCTGCTCGCGGTGCCGCGCCGCTGGGTCGAGCGCGCTGCCGGCTTCCCGCTCTTCCGGCCGTTCGTCGCGCTGCCGCTCTGGCTCGGCACGTACTACGTCTGGCACCTGCCGTGGATCTACGACACCGCGCTCCGGCACCCGCACTCGGTCCTCCACGCCGAGCACATCAGCTACCTGCTTACCGGCCTCAGCGTCTGGTGGCCGGTGATCCACGGCCGGATGACCGCCGGCGGGAAGGCGCTCTACCTCTTCGCGGCCTTCGTCCTCGCCTCGCCGCTCGGCCTGCTGCTGGCGCTCATCCCGCGCGCGATCTACCCGTTCTACGTCCACGCGCCGCGCGACTGGGGTCCCGGTCCGCTGACCGACCAGCAGATCGCAGGCGTCACGATGGCCTCCGAGGAGGCGCTCGTCTTCTTCGGCGTCTTCGTCGTCTACCTGCTCCGCTTCCTCGCGGAGGAGCAGGCGAGCGGGCTCCTCACCGGCGCCGGAGCAGGCGTGGGCCCGAGGTCTGGACGGCCTGCATGACGTGCAGGCACGCCTGCGTGTTCGACCGGGCGGCGTCGCAGCCGGTCGCAGCGGGCTGCCGCGGGTCGTAGACGTCCGACGCGTAGGTCACGACGGCGAGGCCAGTTCGCGGGTCGACGGAGAGCGAGAGCGGCTCCATCGGCGCGCCGCCGTAGTGGACGGACGAGGTCGCGCGGTTCTCGGCGAAGACGCGGCCGCCGGTGCTCTCCGCGAGCGACACCCACCAGACCGCGTCGAGCGGGAACGCCCAGCCGGGCGCGTCTCCGGCCGAGTACGGCGTCTTGTAGTACGCGACCGCGACCCGGCCCTGGTCGCCGGCGAGCACGACCGGGAGGAGGGCCGTCCCGGGCCCGACGTCGACGCGGGCGGGCGCCGTCCAGGTCGCGCCCTGGTCCCGTGACGAGGCCTCCCAGATGTGGTGGCCGTCGGACCACGCGGCATAGAGGTTCCCTGCGCGGTCGCTCGCCGTCGAGACCGGCCCGGCGACGACGGACGCGAACGGTGTCGCGACCGCGACCTGCGCCTGCGCCGGCGGAGCGCCCCAGGAGACGACGGCGTCGGTGAAGGTCGTCCCGTCGCCGACGACGGCGCGCGCGGCCGCGGGCGCGAGCAGCGTCGCCACGGCGCCCAGCGCACAGATGACGCGGAGCCTTCCCCCCACGATGCCGGACGCCTACCCGGCGACGGCAGTCCGCGAACGCCCGCGCGCGGCAGGACGGTCCGACGCGGCGCCGCGACTCCGCTCGACCTCGGCGTTCACCTCCGCGCCGAGGAGGAGCGCGATCGCGGCGAGCCAGAGCCACGTGAGCATCACGATCACCGCCGCGAGCGAGCCCCACGTCTTGTTGTACGAGCCGAAGTGCGCGGTGTAGACGGCGAACGCGCCCGAGGCGGCCAGCCAGAGGACGGTGCCGATGATCGCGCCCGGCGTCAGGAGCTCCCAGCGGCGCGGCTTCCGGTCCGGGCCGAGGAAGAGGAGCGCCGCGAACGCGACCAGCAGTCCGAGGATGAGGATCGGCCACTGCGCGATCCACCAGATCCAGCTCACGAGCGTGCCGGCGCCGCCGACGTGCGACGCGACGAGCTTCTCGACCTGCGGCCCGAACATCAGCAGCACCGCGACGAGCAGGAACGCGACGCCGGTGACCACGACCATCTCGAGCGCGACGAGCCGCCTGCGGAGGAACGACCGCCTGTCCTCGATCCCGTAGGCGAGGTTGAGCGCCGTCATGTACGTCGTCATCGCGCCGGTCGTCGACCAGACCGCGAGCACCGCGCCGACGATCGTCATCGTCAGCCCGGCCGACGGCTGCGAGCGGAGGCGCTGGAGGCTGCTGCCGAGCAGGGTCGTGGCCTGGCCGGGCATGACCTTCCCGAAGTGCTGCATCAGGGACGCGATCGTCCCCGGCCCGGCGACGAGCGTGAACGCACCGACCGCGAGGAGCAGCACGGCGGGGATCGCGAAGAACGTCGAGTAGGCGAGCGCCGACGCGAGCATCGTCCCGTTGTCGCTCGCGAAGCTCTTCACCGCCCGGACGACGATCGTCTTCGTGCTCTCGTCGTGGAGCGGGGCCTCGTCGGGGAGGGGGCGCCCTTCGTCCGCCATCGGGGGGACAACGGCCCGTGGGCCTATCGGGTTGCGCCGTGATAGGAACCGCTGCGTGGAGCGGATCGAGATCGCGATCGTCGGCGGCGGGTCCGCGGGGCTGGCGACGGCGGCCCTGCTGCAGCGCGCGGGCCGGGGGCCGGTCGTCCTCGAGGCCGGGCCGGAGCCGGGGGCGGCCTGGCGCGAGCGGTACGACCGCCTCCACCTGCACACGCCGCGGCTCCTCTCCGGCCTGCCCGGCCGGCGGATCCCGCGCCGCTACGGGCGCTGGGTGGCGCGCGACGACCTCGTCGCCTACTTCCGCGAGTACGCGGAGGCGGAGCGCCTCGACGTCCGGACGGGCGTCCGCGTGGAGCGGCTCGACCCCTCGTGGACGCTGGCAACGAGCGCAGGCCCGATCGAGGCGGAGCAGGTCGTGGTCGCCACGGGTTACAACGGCGTTCCCTGGATCCCCGACTGGCCGGGCCGCGACGGCTTCCCGGGCGAGCTCGTCCACTCGTCGCGCTACCGGAACCCGGCGCCGTTCCGCGGCCGGGACGTCCTCGTCGTCGGCGCCGGCAACTCGGGCGCGGAGATCGCCCACGACGTC
>JAFAIV010000046.1 GCA_019236545.1 Actinomycetota bacterium
GGAGCACGGCGCGATCCCGCTCGCGGTCGAGCTCGGCGCGCGCAGCGTCGACCATCTCGAGGCGACGCAGCACGACGGCGTCGTCGCCCTCGCGGCAAGCGACGTCGTGGGGGTCCTCCTGCCGGCGAGCGCGCTCTTCCTCGGCCGGCCGATGCCGCCCGCGCGCGCGCTCGTGGACGCGGGCGCCGCGATTGCGCTCGCGACCGACTTCAACCCCGGCAGCGCGTTCTGCGAGAGCCTCCCGCTCGTCTGCTCGCTCGCCGCGACGCAGCTGAAGCTCTCCCCGGCCGAGGCACTCGCCGCCTGCACGGTGAACGCCGCCCACGTCCTCGGCCGCGCCGACCGGATCGGCCGGATCGCCCCCGGCTTCCGGGCCGACATCACGCTCCTCGCGGCGCCCGACTGGCGCTACCTCGCCTACCACCTCGGCGGGGCGATCGTCGCCGGAACGGTCGTCGGCGGCGAGCTACGCTAGCCGCGATGCCGACGAGGAAGCAGCGGCGCCGCGAGGCGAAGTCGAAGCGGCACGAGTACGAGTTCGTCTACGTCGACGACGAGGGGCACGAGCTCGACGAGCCGCCGGACGGCGCCGACGAGGCGCGGCCGGTCGTGAGACGCAACGGTACGAAGCCCGACAACACCGCGCAGAAGAAGAAGCAGCAGCCGACCCGCGGCGGCCGGGCCGCCCGGATCCCGCAGCCGCCGTCGTGGCAGCGTGCAGCGAAGCGAGCCCTCTTCCTCGGCGTCGTCGTCTTCGTCCTCTTCTACATCGGCGGCAAGGGCGGCAACAAGACGCTGAACGCCGCCGGGCTCGCCGCGCTCTACACGCTGCTCTTCATCCCGTTCACGTACTTCATCGACCGCTTCGCCTACCAGCGCTACCAGCGGCGCGAGCAGGGCGGCGCGGCTACGCCGAAGAAGCCGAAGCGCTGACGTCCGGCGAGCCGCGGTAGTGGCCCTCGCCGGGCCACGGCGCGAGCGTCAGCAGCACCCGCGCGCCGCCGTCGCTCGTCACCGACCGCCGCTCGTCCGGGTCGAACCGGAACAGCTCTCCGGCGCCCGCGTCGACCGACTCGTCGCCTGCCTCGACGCGTACCGAGCCGGAGACGACGAGCAGCAGCGCCGCCTCCTTCACGCCGTGCTCCCCGAGCGCGTCGCCCGCCGCGAGCTCGATCAGGACGACCCGCTCCTCGCCGTCCTGCGAGTGGAGGACGACCGGCGAGCGGACCCCGTTCGGCGTGTCGACCTCGGCGAGCCTCCAGTGGCGCACGAGCGCCGCTTCCCCGGCACGGCCCGCTTCTACACACAACTACACTCGACCGCGTGGACCTCGTCGTCGACCGCTACGTGCTGGGCCCGTTCCAGGAGAACTGCTACGTCGTCCGCGCCGAGCGCGGCGCGCCTGAAGCGGCCGTCGTCGACCCGGGCGACTCCGCCTCGCAGCTGCGCCTCGAGCTCGCGGGCTCCGGCGCGCGGGTGGGCGCGATCCTCGTGACGCACGCCGACGTCGACCACATCGGCGCCGTCGCCGACCTCGCGGAAGGCACGGGCGCCGAGGTGTGGGCGCCGTCCGGGGAGGCCGACGTCCTCCGCACGGGGATCACGCGCGGCGGCGGGCACATCCGCCCCTACGAGCCGGAGCACCTCGTCTCCGGCGGCGACACCGTCACCGTCGCGGGCATCGAGTTCGAGGTCGTCGACGTCCCGGGCCACAGCGCCGGCCACGTCGCCTACCACGCGGGCGGCGCGCTCTTCAGCGGCGACCTGCTCTTCGCGGGCTCCGTCGGCCGCGTCGACCTCGCCGGCGGCGACTGGGACACGCTGCTCGACTCCGTCCGCGCGCTCGCCGACCGCTTCCCCGCCGAGACCGTGATCTACCCGGGCCACGGTCCGCACACGACGCTCGGCGCCGAGCTCGCGCGCAACCCGTTCCTCGCGGAGCTGCGCGTCTCGTGAAGATCGAGGCGCCGCGCGGGACCCACGACATCCTCCCGTCCGACCAGCCGCTCTGGCAGAAGGTGACGGGGGAGATGGAGCGCCTCTGCGCGCTCTACGGCTACCGCCGCATCCAGACGCCCGTCTTCGAGGACG
>JAFAIV010000125.1 GCA_019236545.1 Actinomycetota bacterium
CGAGGCGATGCGGCACCCGGCGGTCCGCTGCCTCAGCCACCCGAAGGGCCGGATCCTCAACCACCGGCCGCCGAACGCGCTCGACCTCGACGTGGTCTTCGAGGTCGCGCTGGAGACCGGCGTGGCGGTCGAGACGAACGGGCTGCCGGACCGGCTCGACCTGCGCGACGAGGAGGTCGGTCAGGCGATAGAGGCGGGCGTGAAGGTCGTCTGCTCGACCGACGCGCACTCGGTCGCGGGGCTCGGGAACATGCGGCTCAGCGTCACGACCGCCCGCCGGGGCGGCGCGACGACGGCCGACGTCCTCAACACGCGACCGCTCGCGGAGATACTGCGGCGGTGAAGGTCCTCGCGATCGCGCCCCTCCCCGGTCCGGCCTGGGACGAGCTCACGGACGTCGAGCTGGAGCCCGACTGGCCGCCGGCGTCGCCCCGTCCGGGTGTGGAGGTCGTCGCCTTGCCCAACAAGCGAGTCGACGACGACGTGCTCGACCTCCTCCCCGACCTCCGCCTCGTCGCGAACTTCGCCGTCGGCTACGACCAGGTCGACGTCGCGGCGTGCCGCACGCGCGGGGTCGCGGTGACGAACACGCCGCACGTCCTCGACGCGGCGACCGCCGACCTCGCGTTCGGGCTGATCCTCGCGGCGCGGCGGCGGATCGTCGAGGGCGACTCCTGCGTCCGGGACGGTCAATGGGACTGCCACTGGTCCGACGGCCCGATGCTCGGCCGCGAGGTGAGCGGGACGACGCTCGGGATCGTCGGCATGGGCCGGATCGGCGGCGCCGTCGCGCGACGAGCCCAGGGCTTCGACATGCGGGTGATCCACCACAACCGCTCGAGCGGGATCCCGCTGGACGACCTGCTCCGCGAGGCGGACGTGGTCTCGATCCACGCACCGCTCACCGCCGAGACGGAGGGTCTCCTCTCGCGCGAGCGGCTCGGTCTGCTCCGCGACGGCGCGACGCTCGTCAACACGGCGCGCGGCGGCCTCGTCGACGAGGACGCGCTCGTGGAGGAGCTCGCCTCCGGCCGGATCTCCGCCGGCCTCGACGTCTTCGTGCACGAGCCGCACGTCCCGGAGCGGCTGCGCGGGCTGCCGAACGTCGTCCTCACGCCGCACCTCGGCAGCGCGACGGTCGAGACCCGCGCCGCGATGACGCGGATCGTCGTCGACAACATCCTCGCGCTCGAGCGCGGCGAGCCGCTGCTGACGCCCGTCGAGGCCTAGAACGCGGCGCCGGGGCGGCCGGCGGCGATCCACCCGCGCACCTCGAACCAGTGGCTCTCGCGGAGCGCGGCGGCGACGCGTTCGTCCGTGTGCGTCGCGTAGTAGACGTGGTGCTCGAGGTCGGCGCAGATCGAGACGTCGCCGAGCGGCACGTCAGGGAGGTGCATGAGCGCGTCGGCCGGGAGCTTCGCCTCCGCGGCGGTGTAGTGCTTGAACTGGAGCTCGGGCGCGAACTCCATCAGCTCCGGCCAGTCGGGGCAGGAGCGCGAGCTCACAGGCGCGCCTCGACTGCGTCCGCGCGGGACCAGCTGCCCTCGAGTCGCACGAGCCCGCGCGCGTCGTCGCTCGGATAGACGACGAAGACGACCGCGTCGTCGAACGAATGGTGCTGCGTCCCGGAGGCCTCGTCGGTGAGGTCGACGCGCAGGTGGAGGCGTCCGTCCGAGAACGGCGGCCGGTCGGCCTCGAAGCGGAGCGGCAGCGAGCGCGTCGCGTCGTCCCAGCCGAGCTCGACCGTGGAGAGCGCCCCGGCGGCGACGAGGATGCCGGCGTCGTCACGCAGCTCCCAGACGACGCGGGGCGCCGGGATCGCCCGGTCGGCCGTGACGTCGAGCGCGAACGAGAACGGCTCGCCCGCGAGCACCTGCATCCGCTCGCCGCCGTCGGGCCCGAGCAGGCGCACGCGCTCGACGCGCGCGACGTCCCCGCCCCACTCCTTGAGCCCGGCCGAGCGCTCCTCGGGCTCCCGCTCGCCTGCGAGCAGCCGCCGGTACTCGACGATCGCCTCGTGCGTGGGGCCGTCGAACGCGACCAGGCCATCCTTCAGCAGCACCGAACGGTCGCAGAGCCGCTCGACCGCGGACGCGTCGTGCGAGACGAAGACGATCGTCCCCCCGCGCTGCTTGAACTCGAAGATCTTGCCGAAGCACTTGCGCTGGAACGCCTCGTCGCCGACAGCGAACACCTCGTCGAGCAGGAGCACGTCCGCCTCGACGTGCGATGCGATCGCGAAGCCGAGCCGCATGTACATGCCCGACGAGTAGGTCCGCACCGGCAGGTCGATGAAGTCCTCGAGCCCGGCGAACGCGACGATCTCGTCGAGCTTCTCGCGGATCTCCGCGCGCTTCAGCCCGTGGATCGAGCCGT
>JAFAIV010000289.1 GCA_019236545.1 Actinomycetota bacterium
CGCGTTCGTCAGCAGGTTCAGGAGCACCCGCTCGACCTGATCCGGGGCGCAGCGGACAGGCGGGTCGCCGTCGACCCGCGCCTCCAGACACACCATCCGCGCTGCCGCCTCCGCCTGCAGCCCGCGCACGCATGACTCGACGACCGCGCCGAGCGGCGTCTCACGCAGCTCGAGCGTCAGCGCGCCGGCGTCGATCGCCGCCAGCTCGAACAGGTCGTCCACGAGCCGCCCGAGCGCCCGCGCCTGGTTCCGGAGCTCCGAGAGGTACTGCTCCGCCGGGACGAGCCCGTCCTCGATCGCCTCGAGCATCGCCTGGATCGACGCGAGCGGCGTGCGCAGGTCGTGGCTCGCCCACGCGACGAGCTGGCGCCGCGCGTCGAAGAGCCGCTCGACGCCTGCGGCCATCTCGTTGAAGGAGCGGCCGAGCTCCGCGAGCTCGCGCGGACCGGAGGTCGGCGCCCGCGCCTTGAGCTCGCCGGCAGCCAGCTCCTCCGCCGCGCCCGCCAGGGAGCCGATCCGGCGCGCGATCAGCTCCGCGACCACGAGCGCGGCGACCACGGAGGCGAGCGCCGCCGCCGACGCGACCGCGAGCACCTCGAGGTCGGCGTGCATGTGGAACATCACGAGCCCGCCGAGCATCACCGCGCCCAGCGGCACCGCCGCCGCGAACAGCGCGAGCGCCGCGAGCTGGAGGCGCACCGTCGGCAGCAGCCGCAGCAGGACGGCCGCGACGCCGCCCGCCGCGAGCGCCGCCAGCGCGACGAAGACCGCGAACCCGGTCAGTGGTTCCGCTCCCGGCGCCGGCAAAGCCGGCGCCTGCGCTCCCTGGTGAGCTCCGTCAAGCCTACGCTCACGGCGTGAAGCGGTAGCCCGCGCCCCAGACCGTCTCGAGGTGCCGCGGGTGCGACGGGTCGTCCTCGACCTTCTCCCGCAGCCGCCGCATGTGGACGGTGACGGTGCCGGTGTCGAGCGCGCTCGAGTAGCCCCAGACGCTCTCCATCAGCTGGTCGCGCGAGAAGACCCGGCGCGGGTGCGAGGCGAGGAACCAGAGGAGGTCGAACTCCTTCAGCGTCAGCTTCAGCGGCACGCCGCCCTTGCGGATCTCGCGCGCGTCGGCGTCGAGCTCGACGTCGCCGAAGCTCAGGCTCTGCTCCAGCGGCGGCGCAGCGGCGGCCCGCTTGAGGAGGTTCTTGACGCGCACGGCGAGCTCGCGCGGGCTGAACGGCTTCGTCACGTAGTCGTCGGCACCGAGCTCGAGGCCGACGATCCGGTCGGCCTCCTCGCCGCGCGCGGTGAGCATGATGATCGGCAGGTCGCCGCGGGCACGGATCCAGCGCGCGACCTCGAGGCCGTCCTTCTTCGGCAGCATCAGGTCGAGGACGACGAGCGCCGGCGGGTCCGCCTCCAGCAGGCGCAGCGCCTCCTCGCCGTCGGCCGCCTCGAGGGTGCGGTAGCCGTCCCGCTCGAGGTAGCGAACGACGACGTCGCGGACGATCGCCTCGTCGTCGACGACCAGCACGGTCTGCATCACCGGATTGTCGCCCGGCGCGAGCTTGCGGGCGGGTTAAATCGGAGTCCGTGACGTACGCGCTCCTCGGCCTGCTCGGCGCCGCGGTCGGCGCCTTCGGGACGATCGTGGGCGCGGGCGGCGGGTTCGTCCTCACGCCGATCCTGCTCCTGCTCTACCCGCGCGACTCGCCGCAGACGATCACGGCGATCTCGCTCGCCGTCGTCTTCTTCAACGCCGGGTCCGGCTCGGTCGCCTACCTGCGCCAGCGGCGGGTGGACGTCCCGAGCGGGCTCGTCTTCGCCGCCGCGACGGTCCCGGGCGCGATCGGCGGGGCGCTCCTCACCGGCTCCGTCTCGCGGTCGGTCTTCGACGCGATCATGGGCGTCGTGCTCGCGGGGCTCGCCGTCTGGCTCCTCGCGGGCGAGCGCTGGCGGCCGCGGCCCGGGCGGCTCCTCGTCCGGCGGCGGCTGATCCGGGACCGCGAGGGCCTGCTGCACGAGTACGACGTACCGCTGCTGCGCGGCGCGCTCGCCAGCCTCGCCGTCGGCTTCGTCTCGAGCTTCCTCGGCATCGGCGGCGGCGTCATCCACGTGCCGCTGCTCGTGCGCGCTCTCGGCTTCCCGACGCACCTCGCCACGGCGACCTCGCACTTCGTCCTCGTCTGGATGTCCGGCGCCGGGACGCTGACGCACGCGCTCGCCGGGGACTTCCGCGCCCACGGCGCGCTCGCGCGGACGGCCGCGCTGGCGGTCGGGGCGGTGCTCGGTGCGCAGGCGGGGGCGCGCGTCTCGATGCGCCTCCGCGGACGGCAGATCGAGCGGCTCCTCGCCGTCGCGCTCGCCGCGCTCGCGGCCAGGCTCCTCTTGTCGATTTGAACGAGGGCTTACATGACGCGAACGCGGGGGAGGCTACGGTGGCCGACATGTCGTATCGCCTGGGAATCACCACCGTTCTCGCGGCCGTCGCGGCGCTCCTCGCGTCCGTGGCGCCCGCGTCCGCATCGCACACCGCGCGCTTCGGCGTGCAGGACGACGCCTGGCTCATGTACGGGCCCGGCACGCTCGACCAGCGGGTCGCGACGCTGCAGGACCTCGGGGTCGGGGTCGTCCGCCTGACCATCGACTGGAACGCTGTCGCGCCGACGCGGCCCGCGAGCCCGCGCGACCCGTCCGATCCGGCGTACCGCTGGGGGGCGTACGCCGACGCGCTGAACGCGCTCCACGCCGCCGGGATCCCGGCCATCGTCACCCTCTGGGGCTCGCCCCGCTGGGCGAACCTCGGCCACCCGGCGAACTGGCTCCCGGCCTCCGGCTTCGGCGACTTCGCCTACGCCGCCGCCACGGAGTTCCCGTGGGTGCGCCAGTGGACGGCCTGGAACGAGCCGAACTCGCGCACCTTCTCCGTTCCCGTCTCGCCGCGCCTCTACGTCCAGCGGGTGCTGAACCCGGCGTACGCCGCGCTCCATCAGGCGAGCTCGGCGAACGAGGTCGCCGGCGGCGTCACCTCGCCGCGCCAGTCGCCGAGCGGGATGGCGCCGCTCTCGTTCATGGCCGGGATGCACGCGGCGCACGCGCGCCTGGACGCGTATGCACAGAACCCGTACCCGGCGTCGCCGAAGGAGACGCCGAACACCGACCCGTGCCGCTATTGCACGACGCTCTCGATGGCACACCTCGCGCAGATCCGCGCCGACGTCACGCGCTACTTCGGCTCCAAGCCGATCTGGCTCACCGAGTACGGCTACCAGACGAACCCGCCCGACCGCCTCCTCGGGGTCTCGCCGGCGAAGCAGGCGGCGTACGAGGCCGAGGCGGCGCTGAAGGTCTGGCAGCAGGCCGGAGTCACCGTGCTCATCCACTTCCTCGTCAAGGACGAGCCGGAGCTCGGCGGCTGGCAGAGCGGCTTCCTCACGAGCCGCGGCTCGCAGAAGCTGTCGTACGCCGGCTTCGGTCTCCCGCTCGCCGAGGTCTCGCGCCGCGGGACGACGACCGTCGTCTGGGGCCAGGTCCGGCCCGGCCACGGCGGGCGGAAGTACGTCCTCCAGCGCTGGACCGGCCACGGGTGGGCCGCAGTCGGCGGCACCCGCACGACCGACTCCACGGGCTCGTTCACGCGGACGATCTCCGCATCCCCGGGCCAGCGGCTTCGCGTCACGTCGCCCGAGGCGACGTATGCGAGTCCCGCGCTGACGATCTCGTAACCTCGTTTCCGGAGTTGCCGGGCCGGGAATGACCGGCCCGGTGTCCGGGAGGCGACCTGGTCGTGCGCGTCCGTTGGACGACGACGCCCTCGAGCTCGAGCGGCTGCTCGC
>JAFAIV010000311.1 GCA_019236545.1 Actinomycetota bacterium
CTTCATGAAGGCACCGTCGCCGACCTTGACGTCGAGCACGATCGCGTCGGCGCCGGAGGCGATCTTCTTGGACATGATGCTCGCCGCGATCAGCGAGACGTTGTCGACGGTGGCCGTGACGTCCCGCAGCGCGTAGAGCTTCTTGTCCGCCGGGACGAGGTCGGCGGTCTGCCCGACGATCGCCAGCCCGAGCTCTCGCACCTGCGCGACGAACTGTTCCGTCGTCAGCTCGACGCGGAAGCCGGGGATCGACTCCAGCTTGTCGAGCGTCCCGCCCGTGTGCCCCAGCCCGCGGCCGCTCATCTTCCCGAACGGCACCCCGCACGCGGCGACGACCGGCCCGACCGCGAGCGTCGTCTTGTCCCCAACGCCGCCGGTCGAGTGCTTGTCGACGACGCGCCGGCCGAGCGCAGCTCCGAGGTCGAGCGTCTCGCCGCTGCGCACCATCGCGTCCGTCATCGCGAACGTCTCGCCCTCCGACAGCCCGCGGAAGTACACGGCCATCAGGAACGCGGACATCTGATAGTCCGGCACCCCGCCGCGCGTGTACTCGAGCACCAGCTCCGCGATCTCGTCGGCCGGGAGCTCGCCCCCGTCGCGCTTGCGCTGGATCAGCTCCGCGGGGCGGATCACGCGGCTACGGCGTGACGACCGGCTGCCCGGGGATGCCGCGCGACGGCGCCTTGCCGTTCAGCCACGCGTTCACGGTCGCGCCGACGTCTCCGAACTCGCCGTTGTGGATGCGCCCGTTGGCGTTCCGTCCCTCGACATAGGCCAGGAACATCGCGTACTCGCGCGAGTGGTCGGTCGACGCCGTCGTCGGGTCGCAGCCGTGGTCCGAGGTGACGATCAGCAGATCCCCGGGCCGCAGCGCGTCGAGCAGGTCGGGCAGGCGTCGGTCGAAGTCCTGCAGGCAGCGGTGGAAGTTGACCGGGTCGTTCCGGTGCCCCCAGAGCATGTCCGTCTCGACGAGGTTCGTGAAGATGAAGCCCTCGTCGACCTCGCGCAGCAGCCGCTCGGTCTGCTGGATCCCGTCGATGTTCGACTTCGTCGGCGTCGAGTCGTCGATGTCCTGCTGGGCGAAGATGTCGCCGATCTTGCCGACCCCGTAGACCTTCACCCCGGACTCGCGCAGCAGCGTCAGGTAGTTCGGCTGACGCGGCTTCAGCGAGAAGTCGTGGCGATTCGGCGTCCGCGTGTAGTTGCCGGGCTCGCCGACGAACGGGCGCGCGATGACGCGCCCGACGGCGTGCTTGCCGGTGAGGATCTCACGCGCGATCCGGCAGCCTTCGTAGAGCTCCTCGAGCGGGATCGTCTCCTCGTGCGCGGCGATCTGGAAGACGGAGTCCGCGGACGTGTAGACGATCCACTTGCCGGTGCGCTGGTGCTCCTCGCCGAGCTCCTGGATGATCTCCGTCCCGGACGCGGGCCGATTGCCGAGCACGCCGCGGCCCGTGCGGTGCATGAACGGGTCGATTACGTCGTGCGGAAAGCCGTGCGGGTACGTCGGGAACGGCTGCGCCGTGACGATCCCCATCATCTCCCAGTGGCCCGTCGTCGTGTCCTTGCCCTTCGAGCGCTCGAGCAGCCGGCCGGCGACCGCGGGCGCTCCCGGCTGCGGCGGGCAGCCCTCCAGCGGCTCGACATTGCCGAGCCCGAGCGCCTCCAAGCTCGGCAGGTCGAGGCCGCCGACGGCCTTCGCGACGTTGCCGAGCGTGTCGGATCCCTCGTCGCCGTAGGCGGCGGCGTCCGGCGCCGCGCCGGCTCCGACCGCATCCAGGACGATGACGCATGCGCGGGCCACGGGGCTATTGTAAGGAGGCAGTGACCACGGCCCTCGGACTGCTCGCTTTCGTCGCGTACATCGCGCTCGTCATCGGCATCGCCGCGGCTGTGACGTGGGTCGTCGTCCGGCTGACGCCCACCAAGAAACCAGACACCAGCCCCAAGAGCTAGGCCGGCGTCAGCGGCAGGACGTCCTCGAGCGGCGTGAACTCGAGGCCGTGCGCCTCGGCGACCGCCTCGTAGGTGACCTTGCCCTCGAGCACGTTCACGCCGCGCGCGAGCGCCCGGTCGCGAGCGACCGCTTCGGCGAGGCCGTGATCGGCGATCGCCTCGACGTAGGGAAGCGTCGCGTTCGTCAGCGCCTGCGTCGACGTGATCGGAACGCCGCCCGGCATGTTCGCCACGCAGTAGTGGACGACGCCGTCGACCTCGTACACCGGGTCGGAATGCGTCGTCGCGTGCGCGGTCTCGACGCAGCCGCCCTGGTCGATCGCCACGTCCACGATGACGGCGCCGCGCTTCATGTCGCCGAGCATGTCTCGGGTGACGAGCTTCGGCGCGCGCGCGCCGGGGATCAGGACGGCGCCGATGACGACGTCTGCGCTCGCGATCGACTCGTCGATCTGGTGCGCCGAGGACATGAGCAGCGTCACGCGGCCGGAGAGAATCTCGTCAAGGTGGCGCATCCGGTCGACCGAGCGCTCGAGGATCGTCACGTGGGCGCCGAGGCCCAGCGCGACGATCGCGGCGTTGTAGCCGACGATGCCGCCGCCGAGCACGACGACGTGCCCGGGCGCGACCCCGGGCGTGCCCGCAAGGAGGACGCCGCGGCCGCCGAGCGGCTTCTCGAGGAAGTGCGCGGCTGCCTGGGGCGCGAGCCGTCCGGCGATCTCGCTCATCGGCGCGAGCAGCGGCAGGCGCCGGTCGTCCGTCTCGACCGTCTCGTACGCGACCGCCTGGATCCCACTCTCGACGAGCGCGCGCGTGAGCGGCTCGTCCGCGGCGATGTGCAGGTACGTGAAGAGGACCAGCCCCTCGCGCAGCCGCCCGTACTCGGGCTCGATCGGCTCCTTGACCTTCAGCAGCAGGTCCGATCCCGCCCATGCCTCCTCGACGGAGACGATCCGCGCACCGACCTGCTCGTAGTCGGCGTCCGCAAACGCGCTCCCCTCGCCGGCGGTCGTCTCGACGAGCACCTCGTGCCCCCGCTGGACGAGCTCGCGCGCTCCGGCCGGTGTGAGGGCGACGCGATACTCGTCGGTCTTGATCTCCTTGGCGACTCCGACGCGCAAAGCGCGGAGACATTAGCTCCTGACGCCCACGTCGCGCAGTTGGCTCGGTTTCGCGACGAAGCCTCCGCAGCGGCGACACCACTTCGTCGATAGCGTCGACTCCGAGGGCGGAGGGCTCACGACCCCACCCAGGGCGGGGGACCGTCCGGACCCGGCCGGAACGGCCGTGGCCGTCAGGTGCGCTGCTGGAGGTAGAGCAGGAGGCCCGCGAGCGTCTTCGCGTCCTCGATCTCGCCGAGCCGCGCAGCGATCTCCGCGACCGGCCAGCGGACGAGCTCCAGCTCCTCGTCGGCGTCCGGCGACGCCTCGCCCTGCTCGACGCCCTCCGCCGCGAACACGACCATGTGCTCACGGCAGAAGCCCGGCGTCGTCCAGAACGCAGCCAGCTCGCGCCACTCGCCGCCGGTCAGCCCGCACTCCTCCTGCAGCTCGCGCCGCGCGGTGGTCAGCGGATCCTCCCCTGGCTCGGTGGTCCCGGCGGGAAGCTCGAGGAGCTCACGCCGCGCCGGCTCGCGGAGCTGCCGCACGAGCGTGACGCATCCCTCCCGGTCGACCGCGACGATCGCGACGGCTCCCGGATGCTCGACGATCTCGCGCTGGCGGTCGCCCCATCGCTCGAGGGTGACGTCGATCAGCGTGCCGTCGTAGACGGTGCGCGACTCGTCCGGCAGGCTCACGAGCAGCGCAGCGGGTAGGTCAGGTCGGCCGGCTTCGCCTTCGGGTACGGCGTCCGGCCCGGGAACGAGATCCGCACCCGCGCGTACGCGGGCGAGCCGTGGCACGACTGCCGCCCCGACGCGACGAGGACGGCCGGGTACGTGTGGAAGTGCCCGGCGGCGCAGTACGGCTTGCAGTCGTTCGCGTACGCCGTGCCGGATGCCCGCGCGGTCGCGTCTCCCCAGCCGGCCCACGCGAGCTTCCGGACGCCGAAGTTGCCGTCCCCGCACGCGAGGACGACCTCCGCCGGCTTCACGCGCAGCTTCCCGAGGCAGTCCGGCAATCCGATCGCGCCCGCCGCGACGACGGCGGCGATCACGCCCGCGCCTCCTCGACCAGCGCCACGGTCACGTCGACCATCGCCTCGAGATCGGCCACGGTGATCCGCTCGTCCGGCGTGTGGATGTCGGTCATCGCGTTCGACAGGTTGACGCACCGCCGGCCGCGGTCGTTGAAGACGTTCGCGTCCGCAGCACCGCCGCTCAGCGTGTACGTGACCTCGTGCCCGCACCGTTCCAGCGCCGCGGCGGCGAGCCGCACCGCCTCCTCGTCGCGCCGCAGTCGGTAGCCGGAGTAGCTCTTGCGCATCGTCGTCTCCACCTCCACGTCCGTCGCCGTCGCCGCGAACGAGAAGACGTCCAGCATCTCCTGGACG
>JAFAIV010000317.1 GCA_019236545.1 Actinomycetota bacterium
CCGACCTCGTCGCCCTCCTCGACCCCGGCGTCGACGCGGATCTCTTCCGGCAGCCGAAGCCGCTCGAGCCGTCCCGCCTGCGGCAGGAACGTCCGCGGGTCCTCCGCATACAGGCGCACCTCCACCGCCGACCCCTGCAAGTAACAGTCTGTTACTTGCTTGGACAGGGCCTGTCCGGACGCGACGGCGAGCTGCTCGCGGACGATGTCGACGCCCGTGACGAGCTCCGTGACCGGGTGCTCGACCTGGATGCGGGCGTTCAGCTCGAGGAAGTAGAAGTCGCGGCCGTCGAGGACGAACTCCGCGGTGCCGCCGCTCTCGTACCCGATCGCGCGCGCGAACGCGACCGCGGCGTCGCTCATGCGCGCGCGCAGCTCCGGGTCGAGCGCGGGCGAGGGGCTCTCCTCGAGCACCTTCTGGTGGCGGCGCTGGATCGAGCAGTCGCGCTCGCCGAGGGCGACGACGTTCCCGTGGCGGTCGGCGAGGAGCTGGATCTCGACGTGGCGCGGCCGCTCGAGGTAGCGCTCGCAGAAGACGGTGTCGTCCCCGAACGCCGCCGCGGCCTCGCGCCTTGCCGCCGCTAGCGCGTCCTCGAGCTCGTCCGGCGAGCGGACCACGCGCATCCCGCGCCCGCCGCCGCCCGCCGCCGCCTTCACGAGCAGCGGGAAGCCGATCTCCTCCGGCGTCCCGCTCGGCAGCACCGGAACGCCTGCCGCGCGCGCCGTCTCCTTCGCCGCGAGCTTGTCCCCGCCCGCCCGCAGCGCCGCCGGCGGCGGCCCCACCCAGACGAGCCCCGCCTCCAGCACCGCCTCGGCGAGCTCGGCGCTCTCGGAGAGGAAGCCGTACCCGGGGTGCACGGCGTCGGCGTCCGCCTCGCGCGCCGCGCGGATTACTTCGGCCGCGTCGAGGTACGACGCGATCGGGATGACGACCTCCGCCGACCGCGCGTGCAGCGCCCCGAGGTCGTCGGGGGCCGCCACCGCGACAGTCCCGATGCCCAGCTCGCGGCACGTGCGGAAGATCCGCAGCGCGATCTCCCCCCGGTTCGCGACCAGCAGACGCCGCACGCGCGGGACTCTAGTGGCGGCGGGATCGGAAGAGCTGCGCTACCCTGCCGCGCCCTTGCAACGGAAGATCGGGGGGATCGTCCTTGCGGGCCTGCTCTTTGCCGCTGTCGCCGCAGGCCAGTCTCGCGCTGCCTCGGAGCTCGTCCTCACCGGCCGCGGCTGGGGACACGGCATCGGTCTGAGCCAGTGGGGCGCGTACGGCTACGCGCTGCACGGCTGGGACTACAAGCGAATCCTCGCGCACTACTACCCGGGCACGAAGCTCGGGACGACCGGCGAGCCGCGCGTCCGCGTGCTCGTCGGCGAGGACGTGACCGTCGCGACGGTCGGCTGCGCGTCGGGGATGCGCGTCAGCGACGCGACCGGCGTCTGGTGGCCGCTCCGCGCCGGCACCTACGGCGTCAGCTCCTCGCTCGTCCTTCCGCTGACGCACGCGCGACGGCACCACCGGACGGTCTGGCTCGGCCGCGCGCTCCGCTCGCCCGCTGTGCTCGAGTGCGCGCTCAACCCGCTGACCTTCGACGGGCGCGGCTACCACGGGAAGCTCGTGCTGCGCGCGGACGGCGGGAAGCTGCAGGTGATCGACGCGCTCCCGCTCGACACGTACGTCCGCGGCGTCGTCGCCGCCGAGATGCCGCACCGCTGGAGCCTCGCCGCGCTGCAGGCGCAGGCGGTCGCCGCGCGCTCGTACGCCGTCGCCACGCTGCACCCGTCCGCGCCGTTCGACGAGTACGCGGACCAGCGCAGCCAGATGTTCCTCGGCCTCGCCGCCGAGACGCCGCGGAGCGACCAGGCGGTGATGTCCACACTCGGGCAGGTGCTGACGTACGGCGGGTCGGTCGCGCTCGCGTACTACTCCGCGAGCTCGGGCGGACGCACCGCCGACGTCCGCGACCTGTGGCCGTCGATGGGGCCGGTGCCGTACCTCCGGCCGGTGCCGGATCCGTACGACGGGCTCTCGCCGCACCACCTGTGGGGACCGATCGTCCTCACGCCCGAGCGCCTCGCCTCGGAGCTCGGCGTCGGCGGGTCGGTGGCGGCCGTGCGGCTGGAGAAGAGCTTCAGCGGACGCGTGGGGGCCGTCGACCTCAGCCTCGCGTCCGGCGGCTCGGTGCGGCTGCCGGCGCGGCAGGTCGCGGCGCGGCTCGGCCTTCGCTCGACGTGGTTCTCGGTCGGCGAGCTGAGCCTCGACGTCAGCCGCGGCCGTGTCCTCTTCGGCGGCGGCGTCCACCTCGTCGCGCGCTCGTCGGGCGTGGGGAGGGCCGTGCTGCAGAAGCGCGTCGGGGCGGGGCCATGGCTGCCCGTGCGGACGGTGGGCGGCGGCGCGACGGTCACGGTCGAGCCGCGTGTGACGACGCAGTACCGCCTCTCCGTCCCCGGCGTCGCCGGTCCGGAGCTCGCCGTTGCGGTCGCGCCCTCGGTGACGGTGAAGCCGCTCGGCCCGAGCCTGCTCGGCGGCCGCATCCTGCCGCGCCCGACCGCGCCGGTCACGGTGCTGCGGTACGAGCCCGGCGGCTGGCGTGTCGTCGCGCACCCGCTCGTCGGCCCGGACGGCGCCTTCCGCACGCCGGTCCGGCTGCGCGCCGGCGGCTACCGCGTCGTCGTCGGCGGCGACTCGCGGCTCGCGCCGGCGCAGGCGAGCCTGACGGTGACGAAGCGCCTGCTCGCCTCCCTCCACTAGCGTCCCGCGCGTGAACGCGACGTTCCTGCTCGGCGGCGAGCTCGAGGTGGGCCGGCTCGGCTTCGGCGCGATGCGCATCGTCGCCGACCCGGACGAGGGCCGGCGCGTCCTGCGCCGCGCGCTCGAGTTCGGCGTGACGCTGATCGATACCGCCGACATCTACGGCCAGGGCCGCAGCGAGGAGCTGGTTGCGGAAACGCTCCACCCGTACCCGGACGGGCTCGTGATCGCGACGAAGGGTGGGCTCGACTGGACGAGCGAGACGCGCTTCCGCAACGGCACGCGCGAGTACCTGCGCCGCGCGTGCGAGGCGAGCCTGCGCCGCCTCCGGCTGGAGCGGATCGACCTCTATCAGTACCACCGGCACGACCCGCAGGTGCCGCTCGCCGAGTCCGTCGGCGCGCTCGAGGAGCTGCGCGAGGAGGGGAAGATCCGGCTCGTCGGAGTCTCGAACGTCTCGGTGCGGCAGCTGCGCGAGGCGCAGGGGGCGGCGAGGATCGCGTCCGTCCAGAACCAGTTCAACCGCGGACTGCTGACCTCCGAGGACGTGCTCGAGGCCTGCGAGGCGGACGGGATCGCCTTCTTCCCGTGGGAGCCGCTCGGCGAGCGTCTCGGCCGGCCTGCCGGCGAGGAGATTCGCTGGCTGCTCGACCGCTCCCCGGTGATCCTGCCGATCCCGGGGACGTCGAAGGTCGCGCACCTCGAGGCGAACATGCAGGCGGTCGCGTGAGCGGAGGCCCGGTCTGGGGCGCCGCCAGCGACGACGTCCGCCGCGGCGGGCTCG
>JAFAIV010000336.1 GCA_019236545.1 Actinomycetota bacterium
GCGCGGCCGACGTCCTCGCCGAGCACCAGCACGTTCTCGTCGCGCGCGAGCTCGACGTGGAAGGCGTCGTTGATCGCCTCGACCATGAAGAGCTCAGCCAAGCCAGCCCTCCCGCAGGTTCGGGGGCGGCAGGACGTACGCGTTGTCGAACACGAGCTCGGGGTCGGGCTCCGGCTCCGCCTCGGCCTGCGCGATGCCGCGGCGCATGACCTCCAGCGCCTCGTTGCGGATCTCCGTCTCGAGCAGGTCGTCGAGCAGGCCGCGGTCGCGCAGCCAGCGCTCGTAGCGGCCGACGCACTCGTTGCGCTTCTCCTCCTCGACGCGGTCGAAGTCGATGTACGCGCGCGGGTCGTCCGCGGTCGCGTGCGGCGCGGCGCGGTAGGTGACCGCCTCGATGAAGGTCGGGCCGCCGCCCGCGCGGGCGCGCTCGACCGCCTCGCGCGTGGCCTCGAAGACCGCGAGCACGTCGCCGCCGTCGACGCGGATCCCCGGCATCCCGTAGCCGGCCGCCTTGTCGACGAGCGCCTCGGCGCGGGTCTGGGCGGAGAGCGGCGTCGAGATCGCCCACTGGTTGTTGTTGCAGAAGAGGACGAGCGGCGCCTGCATCACCGCGGCGAGGTTCGCGCCCTCGTGGAAGGCGCCCTCGCTCGTCGCGCCGTCGCCGAAGAAGACGAGCGCGCAGCCGTCCTCGCCGCGCAGCTTCTTCCCCCAAGCGAGTCCGGCCGCGTGCGGCACCTGGGTCGCGATCGGGACGCAGATCGAGGCGACGTTGTAGTCCGCGGGGTTCCACCAGCCGGCCGGATGGCCGCGCCACCAGTGGAGGACGGTCGCGGCCGGCATCCCTCGCAGGAGGCCGATCGCCGACTCGCGGTAGCTCGGGAAGATCCAGTCCTGCTCCTCGAGCGCGTGCACCGCGCCCGCCTGCATCGCCTCGTGGTTCCAGAAGATCGCGTACGTTCCGATCCGGCCCTGGCGGTGGTAGACGAGCGAGCGCTCGTCGTAGGTGCGCAGCAGGATCAGGGAGCGGTAGAGCTCGAGCAGCTCCCGCTCGCCGAGCCCGTCCACGTCGCGGCCCTCGTCGATGACGCGCCGCAGCTCGTGCTCCCCCTCGGCGAGTCTCGCCACGACCGGATCTTATGTGCGGTTTAGGTCGGGTCCGCGCGGGAGCGATAACGTCGCGGCGTGGACGTCTGGGAGCAGCCGCTCTCGCGCCGCCGGATGCTCGCGCTGACGGCCGCCACCGCGCTCGCCGCCGACCCGGTCGCGCGCGCCGCCGCGGCAGCCGCGCCGGCGAGGCTCCCGGCCCCCGAGCACTCGGGCCTCGACCACGTCGTGCTCGTGATGATGGAGAACCGCTCGTTCGACCACATCCTCGGCTGGCTGCAGGGCGCCGACGGGAAGCAGGCCGGGCTCACGTACCTCGACGCGAACGGGACGCCGCACTCGACGTTCCCCCTCGCCCCCGACTTCCAGGGCTGCTCGTACAAGGACCCGGACCACGAGTACGCCGGCGCGCGCGTCGAGTGGAACAACGGCGCCTGCGACGGCTGGCTGAAGGCGAGCGACCTCTGGTCGATCGGCTACTACCGCCAGCAGGACCTGCCGTTCCTGGGCAAGGCCGCGCCCGCGTTCACGACCTGCGACCGCTTCTTCGCGTCGTTCCTCGGCCCGACCTTCCCCAACCGGTTCTACTCGCTCTCGGCGGCGACCGACCGGAACGACGACTCGCTGAACCGGATCGACCTGCCGACGATCTTCGACCGCTTCGCCGCGAAGGGGATCCGCGCCGAGTACTACTACGGCACCTTCGCCTTCCTGCTGCTGTACCAGCGCTACCAGGCGATCTCGTTCCCGTACAGCCGCTTCTTCGCGCAGTGCCGCACGGGGAAGCTGCCGGCGTTCTCGTACATCGACCCCAACTGGACGTTCACCGATGTCGGCCCGGCGTCGGGGAGCCAGGGGAACGACGACCATCCGCACGCAGATATCCGCGCCGGCGAGTACTTCCTCTCGCAGATCTACGGCGCGGTCACGCGCAGCCCGGCCTGGCCGCGGACGCTGCTCGTGATCACGTTCGACGAGTGGGGCGGGTTCTTCGACCACGTCCCGCCCGGGGTCGCGCCCGGCGACGGCGTCCAGCGCGGCTTCCGGATCCCCGCGCTGCTCATCTCCCCGTACGCGCGGCGCGGCCACGTCGCGCACGGGGAGTACGACCACACGTCGGTCCTGAAGCTGCTCGAGTGGCGCTGGGGCCTGCCGCCGCTGACGGCGCGCGACGCCGCAGCGTCGAACCTCGCGTCGGCGCTCGACTTCTCGCATCCGACGCTCGCGGCGCCCGCGATCACGGCGCCGACGCTGCTCGCCGGCGCGGCCTGCCCCTAGGCCAGCACCGAGACCGCGTCGCGCTCGGCCTCGAAGACCGCCTCGCCGACGTCGCCCAGGTCCTCGCCGTCGCAGTGCAGCGGCAGCGGTGTGTCGCAGACGATCTCGACGCGGTCGAGGTCGTGCGCGTAGAGAAAGCCGTCGCCGCGCGTGTGGCCGGTCATCACCCGGTAGGCCGTCCGCAGCAGCGAGCGGCGGCGGATACGCACCGGCGCGACGACGTCGAGGCCGAGCTCGAACCGGGCCTCGCGCGCGATCGGCAGCGCGAACCGCTTCGCGTAGGTGTACGGGCTGCCGTTGGCAACGAAGGCGACGGCGGCGCGGCCGAGCCCCTTCACCTCGAGCTGCGGGTCGAGGTGGCCGCGGTGGGCGACGATCGCGCGGACGATCGCCATCGTGAACGCGAGGTCGCCCGGGCGCTTCCCGTCCGCGGTGCGGCCGAGCTCGTCGACGTGGCGCACCGCCTCCGCGTCGAGGCCGAGCCCGGCGCTGAAGGCGAACCGCCTCCCGTTCACGCGCCCGAGGGCGATCCGGCGCGTCCGCTGCTGCGCGAGCGCCTCCGTCACCTGCCGCGCCGCGTCGACGGGATCCGCCGGCAGGCCGAGCGCGCGCGAGAGGACGCTCGTCCCGCCGCCCGGCAGGAAGCCGACCGGGATGTCCCGCTCGAGCCCGTTGAGCGCTTCGTTGAAGCCGCCGTCGCCGGAGAAGACGAGGATCGCGTCGACGTCCGTCAGCGCGCTGACGAGCTCGGTCGCGTGCCCCGGCCGCTCCGTCCGCAGCACCTCCACCGCGGCGACGGTCGCGAGCTGCTCCTCGACACCGGCGAGCTGCACCTCGTCGACGCGCGTCGCGAACGGGTTGACGACGAGCGCGACGTTCACCGGCTCGCGTACCCGCGCATGCCGTCGAGGAGGAGCGCGGTGAAGCGGTCGGCGAGCGCGTCGGTGTCCACGCCGGCCCGCAGCCAGGTGTACGCCCAGTTCGCCGCCGAGAGCGCGAGCAGCGTGGCGGTCGCGTCGTCGAGGTCGGTGCGGAGCTCGCCGTGCTCGCGGCCCTCGCGGAAGAGCGCGCGGAACCGCTCCTCGTAGCGGCGCCGCTCGTCGAGGAAGCGCTCGCGGCGCTCGCCCTCGAGGTAGCGCCACTCGCGGGTGAAGACCGTGGCGACGTCGAGCTGCTCCGCGACGACGCGCAGGTGCGCGCGCAGCGCGAGCCGGATCCGCTCGACGACGGGCCCTTCGTCCGGCACCGAGTCGAGCGCCGCGTGGAACGCCGCCGAGCCCTCGCTCGCCACCTCCCAGAGCAGGTCGGCCTTCGACTCGATGTGCGAGTAGAGCGAGCCCTTCTGCACGCCGAGCGCGTCGGCGAGATCGGCGGTCGAGGTGCCGTGGTAGCCCTTCTCCGCGAAGAGGCGCGCCGCGGCGCGGGTTAGCTCTGTCCGGCGGGTGGACACTACAATCGGGACGCTAACGATCGTTCGGAAGGCGGTGGCGCGTGGCAGCTGTCGAGGTTCCCCGCGACGAGCAGGCATTTCTCGAGTACGTCCAGTCCGGCGGCCAGGTCGAGGCGACCGACTGGATGCCCGACGAGTACCGGGCGAAGCTCGTCAAGTTCATCGAGATGCACGCCAACTCCGAGCTCATGGGCGTCCTGCCCGAGCGGGAGTGGATCCTGCGCGCGCCGACGCTCCAGCGCAAGCTGGCGCTGACGGCGAAGGTGCAGGACGAGGTCGGGCACGCGCAACTGATCTATCGCGTCGTGGAGGATCTCGGCAAGCCGCGCGAGCAGTCGTTGGCCGACCTGATCTCCGGCAAGGCCAAGTTCCACAACGTCTTCCATTACCCGACGAAGACCTGGGGAGACGTCGGCGTGATCGCCTGGCTCGTCGACGCGGCCGCGATCATCAGCCAGAAGGCGCTGCTCAAGTGCTCGTACGCGCCGTACGCGCGGATCATGAAGAAGATCTGCTGGGAGGAGTCGTTCCACATCCTCCATGGCCGGGACGTCATCCTCGCCATGGTGACGGGCACACCGGCGCAGTTCGAGCTCGTCCAGGAGGCGCTGAACCGCTGGTGGGGCCCGCTGATGCAGTTCCACGGCAACCCGATCGCGCGCGAGAGCGACCCGATGTGGATCTGGCGGATCAAGTCGCAGGGCAACGAGGAGGCGCGCCAGCAGTTCCTCGACGGCTACGTGCCGCAGATCCGCGAGCTCGGCCTCGAGGTGCCGGACCCGAAGCTGCGCAAGCGCGACGACGGCGTCTGGGAGTACACCGAGCCGGACTGGGAAGAGCTCAAGCACGTCGTCACCGGCCACGGCCCGCGCACCGAGGAGCGGCTCGCGTTCCGCAAGCGCTTCCTCGACCAGGAGCAGTGGGTGCGCGAGGCGGTGCTCGCGGCATGAGCCATCCGGTCTGGGAGGTCTTCCGGCAGGAGCGGCGCGGCCAGCCGATGGAGCACGCCGGCTCGGTCGTCGCGCCGGACGCGGAGTTCGCGGAGACCTGGGCCCGGGAGCAGTACGGCCGACGCGGCGAGTCCGTCGCGCTCTGGCTCGTCCCGCGCGACGCGATCCGCGACGTCGAGGACTGGGCGGACGAGTTCGACCTCAAGTACCGCCGCGTCGACGGCTACTCGATCAAGGCGCGCCTCCGAGAGGCGCGCGAACGGGCGCACGCGGCTGAAGGAGGCGCGTGAACGAGGCACTGCTGGGGCTGGCTGACGACGAGCTCGTGCTCGGCTGGCGCGACTCCGAGTGGACGGGGATCGCGCCGGTGCTCGAGGAGGACGTCGCCTTCTCCTCGATCGCGCAGAACGAGATCGGCCACGCGCGCGCCGTCTACGAGCTGCTCTCGGAGGACGCGGACGCGCTCGCCTTCGACCGGCCGCTCGCGGAGTACCGTTGCGCGCCGCTCGTCGAGCTGCGCCTGCTCGACTGGGCGCACACGATCGCGCGCCGCTGGCTCTACGAGACGGCCGACGAGATCCGGATCGCCGCGCTGAAGGAGGACGACGACCCGCGCGTCGCCGGCCTCGCGGCGAAGATCGAGCGCGAGGAGGCGTACCACCGCATGCACGCCGAGATGTGGCACGAGCGCCTGAAGGACGAGCCGCGCTTCCGCAAGGCGGTCGAGGAGCTCTGGCCGTACGCGCTCGGGGTGCTCCCGCCGGAGCAGCGCGCCGAGCTCGTCGCGCGCGTCGACCTCCCCGAGGTGGACGCGGTCGAGCGCGGCACGCACACTGGCGGGCTGCAGGAGATGTGGGAGGAGATGACCGTGGTGCCGCGCTCGGCGCCGGTCGGCGCGCAGTGGTGACCGAGGCGCAGGTCTGGG
>JAFAIV010000052.1 GCA_019236545.1 Actinomycetota bacterium
CCCTGCGCCGCGTCGACGACGAGCAGCGCGCCCTCGCACGCCTGTAGCGACCGCGAGACCTCGTACGTGAAGTCGACATGGCCGGGCGTGTCGATCAGGTTCAGCTCGTGGCCCTTCCACTGGACGCGGACGGCCTGCGCCTTGATCGTGATCCCGCGCTCGCGCTCGAGCTCCATCGAGTCGAGCAGCTGCTCCCGCATCTCTCGGGCCGACACCGCTTCGGTGAGCTCGAGGATGCGGTCGGCGAGCGTCGACTTGCCGTGGTCGATGTGCGCGATGATCGAGAAGTTGCGGATCTTGCCCTGGTCCACGGGGCAAGCGTACTGGCGGCCCCTTCAGGCGAGCTCGCGCTCGACCTCGTCCAGCCAGTCGTCGTACGCGGCGAGGAAGCGGCGGGCGAGGCCGTGCGTCAGGAGGAGGTACTTCTCCCGGTGCGGGATCGTCTTCGCGCGCTCCTCGGCCTCGTCGAGCCGCGCGCGCTGCTCCGCGATCTCGGCGCGCATCGCGAGCAGGCTCTCGCGCACCGGTTTCTCGCCGACGAGGTCGGCCGCGAGCGCGCGCACGTGGGGCTCGCCGGGGACGCGCGGCAGCGGCGTCGGCTCGGCCATCCACTCGCGCAGCGCCTCGACGCCGGCGTCGGTGAGCCGGTAGACGGTGCGCTCGCGCGTCCGCCCCGGCTCGCGGCTCGACTCGAGCAGGCCGAGCCTCTCGAGGCGCTTCGGCTCGGCGTAGTACTGGCTCGGTGCGGCGGCGTGGTAGATCGGGCCGTCTCGCATCATCTGGACGAGGTCGTGCGCGCTCGCGCCGCCCCGCCCGACGAGGACGAGCACCGAGTACGAGATGAACGTCAGGTCTCCGCTTGACATAGCTCCGATTCGGAGTTTATGGTGATAACTCCAAATCGGAGTTTATGCGAAGGAGGAGACATGCCGGAGGCTCGCTGGTTCAACGACACCCGCATCCGCATCCACAGCCCGTCGCTCGTCGAGAGCGAGGCGCGCCAGGGGAACATGCCGCCGCTGCACGTCCACGACGAGGACGAGACCTTCTACGTGCTGGAGGGGCGGCTGAGCCTCCACCTCCCCGGCGAGAGCGTCGAGATCGGGCCGGGCGAGTCCGCGTTCGGGCCGCGCGGGATCCCGCACACCTACCGGGTCGAGTCGGCGGAGGACGCACGCTGGCTCGTCACGACGAGCGATGGTGAGTTCGCCGCGTTCGTCGCCGAGACGTCGAGCCCGGCGGAGAACGGCGGCTACGCGCCGGTCGAGGCGATGCCCGCGCCGGAGGCGCTCGCGGCTGCGGGAGCCAGGCACGGGATCGTGATCCTCGGGCCTCCCGGGGCGCTTCCCGCCGGGGTGTGATGGTCGAGGGGCCGGCTCGCCGGCCCCGCGCCGTCTCTCAGCTCCAGCCGTACTCGTCGTGCGTCTCGAGCTTGCGCCAGAACGTCGGCTCCGGCTCTCCCTGCACGCCGGCTGCCTGCATGATCGGGCCGATCCTCGGCTGCATGTGGTGGAAGAAGTCGAGGAAGCTCTGCTCGTCCGGCCACTCGTCGACGACGAGAAGGTGGCCGTCGCGGCCGTAGAACCGGTGCGCGATCAGTCCGTGCTCGCGGGCGTGATCGACGATCTCCCGCATCGTCTCGCGGTTCTCGTCCGCGTAGCGCTCAACCGCATCCGGGTCGCCCGCCATCGACAGCAGCATGATCACCGACATCGCGTCCCCCCTTTGGTCGTGGTCGCGGAGAGTCTCTCACCCGCGGCGCCGCAGGCGAAGCACCGTTTCCAGCTCGCCCACGCCGAGCAACCGGCACGACACGAGGAACGCGGCGAGCCCGGCGACGATGCCGACGCCGAGCGAGACGACCTGGCCGGCGAGCGAGCGGCCGACGCCCGCGTCTACGAGGTGCCAGCCCCACCACGAGACCGCCGCGAGCACCGCCGACGCGACCGAGACGAGCAGGAAGCTCCTCGCCGTCTCGCCGAGCTCGAGCCTCCCCATCCGCCGCCGCAGCAGGACGAGCAGCGCCCAAGTGCCGGCGATGTTGACGACCGAGGTCGAGAGCGGGATGCCCCAGATGCCGAGCCGGTAGAAGGCCGCGTCGAGCACGGCGTTCACCGCGAGGTTCCCGAAGGCGACGAGGCTGGGCAGCCACGGCGACTGCAGCGAGAAGAACGCGCGGTTGAGCATCAGCATCGTCCCGTTGAACGTCAGGCCGAGCGCGAACGCGGCGAGGCAGTGGGCCACGACCGGCGTCTGCGAGGCGGTGAAGTGGCCGTGCTGGTAGAGCAGGCGCACGATCGGGACCGAGAGAACGGCAGCCGCGGCGCTCGCCGGGATGAGCAGGAACGAGATCAGCCGCAGCCCGGTCGCCACCGTGCCGCGGAAGCTGTCCCAATCCTGCCGTGACGCGTAGCGCGAGAGCGACGGGAACAGGACGGTCGCCACCGCGACCGAGAACATCCCCTGCGGGAGCATGTAGAGGCGGAAGGCGGCGACGATCGACGCCGGCGCGACGTTCCGGTCGAGGAAGCGCGTCGCGAAGAGCTGGTCGATGACGGCGTTGATGTTGATCAGGCCGAGGCCGATCGTCACGGGGACCATGAGCACGAACGTCCGCTTGACCGCCGGGTCGCGGATGTCGATCACCATCTGCAGGCGCCCGTCCCGGCCGCGCAGCCACGGGATCGGCAGCAGGAACTGGACGATCGTCGCGACGAGGATCGACCCCGCGTAGACGTAGAGCTTCGAGGACTCCGCGTGCGCGTGCGGGACTCCGATCGCGAGCCCGAGGACGATCACGAGGTTCCAGAGGACCGGGCTCAGCGCCGGGATCGTGAAGTGGTCGTACGAGTTGAGGATCCCGACGACGATCCCGGTCAGCCCGAGCACGACGACGATCGGGAACAGCACCTGCGAGAGGCCGGCGGCGATGCCGCCGTAGGCGTGCGTCCCGTAGCCGAACGCCTCCATCACCCACGGCGCGATCAGCGCGAAGAACGCCGTCAGGCCGCCGAGGCCGAGCAGCATCAGCCAGAAGAGCGACGAGGCGACGCGCCACGCGCGTTTGCGCTCGCCCTTCTCCAGCAGGTCGCTGAAGACCGGGACGAACGCCGACGAGAGCGCCGCGTCCGCGACGAGGGCTCGGACCGTGTTCGGGACGAGGAACGCGATCTCGAACGCGTTGATCGCGCCGGTCGTCCCGAAGAGGGCGCGCGCGGCGATCTCGCGGACGAGGCCGAGGACGCGCGAGAGGCCGGTCGCGGCCGAGAAGATGACGCCGCTGCGGGCGAGCGAGCGGCGCTCCTGCTTCGGCGGCTCCGTGCGGACGCGCGGCGGGGGCGGCGCGATGATCAGGGTCTCGTCGCCTTCCTGGTCGAGCGCCTGCGCCTCCAGCTCGATCAGCTCGCCGCGGTCGCGGTGCGGCCTGAGGATCATCGTCGGCTGCTCGGCCGGGTCCTGGAGGATCGGCCAGCTCTGGAGCGGCGCCTCGTCGTCGAAGAAGGTGCGTTTCCCCTCGGCGCGCCTGCGCTGGTCGCGCTCGAGCCGCCGCTGGAGTCGCTCGCGCTCCCGCTCGTCCACGCGGGCAGCATAGGGAGCGCGGGTGCTACCATCCGCGCGCCCGCGAGTTGCGGGCCTTTTCACGCCATGCCGAACATCAAGCAACAGGAGAAACGCGTTCGCCAGGCCGCCCGCCAGCGGCAGGAGAACCTGCGCTGGCGCTCGACGGCGAAGACGCTGATGCGCCGCCTCCGAGAAGCTGCCGACGAGGGCAAGCCGGCCGATGTCGAGGCGCGGCACAAGGAGCTCGTGCGCTGGCTCGACAAGGCCATCGGCCACGGCGCCCTCCACAAGAACACCGTCGCCCGCCGCAAGGCGCAGGCCGCGAAGCTCGCGGCCGGCGACAAGTCCTAGCCGCGGCTCAAGCCGAGGCGGTGATGGTGATGCCGCCGCGTGCCTTCTGCACGAGCGTCACCGCGACGCGTCCCTTGGGAATCTCGAGCGCGGCAGCGACGTCGTCGCGGATCTTGACGGCGAGCGCCTCGCAGAAGTGGCCCTCGTCCCGGAAGCGGTTGAAGTAGAGCTTCAGCGACTTCGACTCGAGGCAGAGCGCCTCGGGCTCGTAGCGGATCGTCGCCACGTACATGTCCGGCTGGCCGGTCACGGGGCAGACCGACGTGACCTCGTCGCTCTCCATCTCGACGACCGTCACGCCCGGGTTCGGGAAGGTCTCGAGGCCGGCGTAGACGTGGGAGCCGGGCTGGCCGAGGGCGACGAAGTCGGTCGAGCGCTCCATGCGCCCGAGTCTACGCCCGGCTAGCGGCGCCGGGTGACGTCGACGAGGGCCCGCTCGAGCTCGAGGTCGGCCGGGAGACGGGAGCCGCCCTTGGAGGCGGCGTCGAGTCGCGCGAGGCGGACCGTCGCCATCGCGAGCTCGTCCTGCGTGAAGTTCTGCGCCTGCTTGCCGGCCTTCTCCGCCGCGAACGGGTGCATCTTGAGCCGGCCTGCCGCGTCCTTCGGGCGCACGCCCTCCTCGGCGAGGCGCGCGATGCGGCGGACGCGGCCGATGTGGGAGACGAGCGAGGCGACGAGGCGGATCAGCTCGCCGGAGCGCGGCCGATGGCTCCGCTCGAGCAGCCCCTCGGTCGCGCCGAGCACCTTGCCGACGTCACGGGCGCCCCAGGCGTCGGTGACGTCGAAGATCGGCGTCTCGGCGAGCCCGACCGCGAGCTGCTCGACGGCGGCGGTCGTGACCGGCTCCCCGCCGGCCCAGGTCGCGAGCTTGTCGATCTCGGAGCTGAGCTCGTCGAGGTCCTCGCCGACGATCTCGACGAGCAGGCGGCACGCCTCGGGGTCGGCCTTCGCGCCGAGCCGTCCGAACTGCTCCGCCACCCACTCCGGGACGCGGCGCTTCGCGACGTCGTAGGTCAGGACCTCCCCCGCCTTCGCCACGGCCTTCGCGAGCGGGGAGCCGTCCTTCAGCTCGCCCGCGACGAGCGCGAGCACCGTCTCCGGCGACGGCGAGCCGAGGTACGTCGCGACCTCCTTGACGTCGTCGGCCTTCCACTTCTCGACGTCGGCGACGATCACGAGCCGCCCACCGCCGCCGAAGAGGCCCATGGCGTTGCAGGCGGCGACCGCATCCGGGCCGGTCGTCTCGAGCGCGCTGAGGTGCTCGGTCGCGTCATCCCCCATCCGCTCCCGCAGCCGCTGGAGGGCGCGCGCGATCTTCGGCCGGTCCGTCCCGGTGAGCAGGTAGACGGGCTTGAGCGCCGGCGCGGCCACGGAGCCAAGCATAGGCGGCGACCCCGAAGGCGCCCACCGCGAGCGCGGCGGCGACGCGGCCGGAGGTGACCTGGGCGCCGGGGAGGCTCCCGAAGAGGTGCGCGCATGCGGCGAGGTAGGCGGCGAGCCAGCCGTTCACCCAGGCGAGCGCGGCCGCGAGCGGCGGCGCCACGGGCGCGAGCAGCGCGCACACGAGGGCGAGCGCGAGCATCGGCGCGACGACGAACCCGCCGGCCGCGTTGGCGGGGATCGTCAGGAGCGGGATCTGGTGGAACTGGAACCAGGAGACCGGCGCGGTGGCGAGGCCGCACGCCGCCGAGACCGCGACGACCGCGCGCAGGCCGGGCGGGAACGGCCAACCCTCGAGCCGCCGGTGGATCCGCGGCGCGAGCGCGAAGATCGAGAGCACGGCGGCGAACGAGAGCTGGAAGCCCGGGTCGAGCGCGTTGTACGGGCTCCACGCGAGCAGCGCGGCGGCGGCGGCGACCAGTCCGTAGCGCGCGTCGCGCTGGCGGCCGGTGAGCCAGGCGAGCGAGCCGAGCCCGCCCGCGATACCCGCCCGGACGACCGAGGGCTGCGCGCCGACCGCGAGGACGTAGCCGCCGATCGCCGCGAGCACGCCCACCTCCGCCGCCAGGCGCGAGACGCCGATGAGGAACGCGAGCCAGAGCGCTCCCGCGGCGACCACGGCGACGTTGCCGCCGCTGACGGCGAGGAGGTGGTAGAGCCCGCTGGCACGGAAGTCCTGCCGCAGGCCGTCCGGCAGGCCCTGGTCCTCGCCGAGAACGACGCCCTCGATCACGCCGCGGCGCACGCCGCCGAGGCCGGGCACCGACGCGGCCGCGAGCCAACCGTGCAGCCTGTCGGCCACCCCGCCGATCCCCCCACGCCGCCCGACGACGCGCCAGGACGAGGAGCGCAGGACGGCGTGCACGCCGTGGTGGCGCAACCAGGCGCCCTCGTCGAAGCCGTTCGACGGGCCGCGTGGCGC
>JAFAIV010000067.1 GCA_019236545.1 Actinomycetota bacterium
GTGCCGTTCATCTCGACCGAGCCGATGCTGTCGCCGTCGAGGACGACGTCGTACGGGGCGCGGCGGACCTCCACGCCGATCGCCTTGTGGGTCACCTCGAGCGTCGCTGACACGCCGGTACCTCCTGATGGCTAGTGCGAGTCGGCCGCGACCGGGTCGCCGACGGAGATCGTCCCGCCGCTGACGATGTCCGCGCGCAGGCCGGCGCGGTGGACGAGCGGGCGCATGATCCCCGGGCGCGCCAGACGCTCGAGGTGGGCGCACGGCTCGGCGAGGCGGCGGCCGACGAGCTCGACCTCGCCGACGCGGAAGTGCTTGCCGACGAGGGCGTTCAGCGAGATGCCGCGCGTGACGACGTTGCGGCGCCCCTGCTCCCACGGCAGGTCGATCTCGTCGAACGCCTCCGCCTCGACGAGCGTCACCTCGTAGCCGAGGCCGCCGTTGCGGCCGAAGGTGCCGCGGCGGTCGTGGTAGCGGTCGCCGACGAGGCCACGCCCCGCGACGGCCTCGACGCTCTCGACCGGCCGCAGCGGCTCCTCCGCATCCGGCGCGACGAGGAGCGCGACGACGGAGCCGGTGCTGGCGGCGCGGCCGTACGGCTCCTCGATCGGGAGGCGCACGTCGAGCCGTGCGAGGAGCCACCCCTCGTCGATCGTCTCCGGCGCGCGCCCCGGGTCGAGGGGGCCGGACGGCGAGCCGAACATGACGACGGCGTGGTCGCCGGAGCGCGCGATCCAGTGGCCGGGCCACGAGAACTCCGCCGGGTCGGCGATCGGCACGAGGCCGAGGTTCCGAGCGCCGAGCCAGGTGCGGAGCTCGCCCTCGGGCGGCTCGACGCCGAGCACGACGCCGACGCACTCCCGGAGCTCGTCGTCCCAGGCCACCGCTACGTGCTCACCGCTGCGGGCGCTTCGGGGTGCCGCTCGACCTCGACGTGCGGCAGCCACTCGAGCCAGCGCGGCAGGTACCAGGCGCGATCGCCGAGCAGCGACATCATGCTCGGCAGGACGACCGACCGGATCACGGTCGCGTCGAGGAGCAGGGCGACGGCGACGCCGAAGCCCATCTGCTGGAACATCACGAGCTGCCCGCTCGCGAAGCCCGTGAAGACGACGACGATGATCAGCGCGGCGCCCGTGATGATCCGCGCCGTGGTCGCGACGCCGGTGGCGACGGCGTCGGTCGTCGAGCCGCTGACGTCGAAGCGCTCGCGGATCCGGCTCATCAGGAAGACCTGGTAGTCCATCGAGAGCGCGAACAGCACCGAGAAGAGGAACAGCGGCACCCAGGCGTCGATCACCGGCACCTTCTGGAAGCCGAAGAAGCTCGCCGCCCACCCGTGGATGAAGACGAGCGTCAGCAGGCCGTACGCCGCGCCGACCGAGAGCAGGTTGAGGACGATCGAGACCGCCGCGACGACGAGCGACCGGAAGGCGATCGTCAGCAGGACGAAGCTCAGCCCGAGCACGAAGGCGAGCACGTACGGCGTCGGGCTCGTCGTCGCGTCGTAGTACTCGGCGGCCTGCGCGGTCTTGCCGCCGACGTAGGCGCGGACGCCGCTGCCGGCGAAGGCCGCATCCACGAGCGCGGTCGCGTGCCGGACCGCGCCGACGGCGGCCTCGCTGTTCGCGTCCCCGAGCACCGGCGTCTCGAGCGCGGCGATCCCGTCCTTCCCGGCGGCGACGCGCACGGGGCCGAAGTGCGGGTTCCCCTTCAGCTCCGCGGCGACCTGGCGGAGCCGACGGAGCGTGTCGGCGCCGCCGCCCTGCGCGGCCACGTACATCGGGTACGGCGTCGACGTGCCGAACTCGCGCTGCAGCGCCACGTAGCCCTGCCGGGAGGGGAAGTCCGCCGGCAGCGTCAGCACGCCGTTCTGGCCGATGTGGATGCCGAGCGTCGGCGTCGCCACCGCGATCATCACCCCGCCGGCGACGACGAGGCTCACGACCCGGTGGCGCAGGACGCGATCGACGATCCCCCGCCACATCCCGCTCTCGGCCGACTCCATCCGGTCGAGCCCGCCGATGAACGGCACCGGCCACGCGTTCACCTTGTCCCCCATCAGCGCGAGCAGCGCCGGCAGCAGCGTCAGCGCAGCCGCGACGGAGACGATCCCGACGACGATCGCGCCGGTCGCGAGGCTACGCATGATCGAGGTCGGGACGATCAGCATCCCGAAGAGCGCGACGACGAAGGTGCTGCCGCTGAAGAGAACGGCGCGGCTCGCGGTCGCGCCCGCCGTCCGGATCGCCGCGTCCTTCGCGAGCCCGCGGCCGCGCTCCTCGCGGTAGCGGGAGACGACGAAGAGCGAGTAGTCGATCCCGAGCGCGAGGCCCATCCCCGTGAGCATGTTCACGATGAAGATCGAGAGGTCGAACGCCTGCGCGAGCAGGGCGACGATGCCGAGGGCGACGACGATCGAGAGGATCGCCATCAGCACCGGCACGAGCCCGCCGACGAGCGAGCCGAAGACGAGCACGAGGACGACGAGCGCGGCGGGCAGGCCGATCCGGAACTCGCCGTGCTCGAGGTCGGTCTGCGAGACGGTGTTGAAGTCGTTCCCGACCGAGTGGTCGCCGGTGATCGCCGCCGTGAAGCCGCCGCCGTTCGCCGC
>JAFAIV010000117.1 GCA_019236545.1 Actinomycetota bacterium
GACGCCGTCGCGCTCACGCGAGCTCCCCCACCTCGGCCTCGACCGCGGCGAGGATCGACCCGTCGCGGATCGCCGCGGCGACCGCCTCGATGTCCGGCGCGAGCGAGCGGTCGTCGCGCAGCCGCGGCGAGAGCTCCCGGATCGCCGCCCGCGCGGCCTGCGACCCCGGCCCCGGCTCGAGCGGCGCGTGGAACTCCACCGCCTGCGCGCCCGCCAGCAGCTCGATCGCGACCGCGCTCTCGCAGTTCGCGAGCACGCGCCACGCCTTCAGCCCGGCGGCGTTGCCCATCGAGACGTGATCCTCCTGCCCCGCGCTCGTCGGGATCGAGTCCACCGACGCCGGGTGGCACAGCACCTTGTTCTCGGAGACGAGCGACGCGGCCACGTACTGCGGGATCATGAACCCGCTGTTCAGCCCGCCGTCGGTGGTGAGGAACGCGGGCAGGCCGTCCGAGAGGTTCGGGTTGACGAGCCGCTCGACCCGCCGCTCCGAGATCGACGCCAGCTCGGACACCGCCATCGCCAGCGCGTCGAGCGCGAACGCCAGCGGCTGCCCGTGGAAATTCCCGTTGGAGACGAGCTGCTCGTCGTCCACGAGGACGAGCGGGTTGTCGGTCGCCGCGTTGAGCTCGACCGAGACGGTGTAATCGACGTAGTCGAGGAGGTCGCGCGAGGCGCCGTGCACCTGCGGCGCGCAGCGGAGCGAGTACGCGTCCTGCACCTTGTCGCACCAGCGGTGCGCCTCGATGATCGCGCTCCCCTCGAGCAGCCGGAGGACGTTCGCCGCGGCGTCGGCCTGGCCGCGCAGCGGGCGCAGCGCCTGGATCTGCGGCAGGAAGGACGTCCGCGAGCCCTGGAGCGCCTCGACCGAGAGGGCGCACGCGATGTCCGCGGCGCGCGCGAGCCGCCGCGCGCGCACGAGCCCGAGCGCCCCGACCGCCGCCATGAACTGCGTGCCGTTGATCAGCGAGAGCCCCTCCTTCGCCTCGAGCGCGATCGGCTCGAGGCCGACACGCGCGAGCGCCTCGCCGCCGGGGACGCGCTCGCCGTCGACGAACGCCTCGCCCTCGCCGACGAGCGGGAGGGCGAGATGCGCGAGCGGCGCGAGGTCGCCCGACGCGCCGACCGAGCCGCGGCTCGGCACGCGCGGGAGGACGCCGCGCGAGAGGCACTCGAGCAGCAGCTCCGCCGTCGCCACGCGCGCGCCCGAGTTCCCCTTCGCGAGCGTGTTCGCACGGAGGAGCATCGCCGCGCGGACGACCTCGTCCGGGTACGGCTCGCCGACGCCGCACGCGTGCGACCGGAGCAGCCGCAGCTGCAGCTCGCCGGTCAGCTCCTCCGGGATCGAGCGCGAGACGAAGCGTCCGAAGCCGGTGTTGACGCCGTAGGTGTGCTCCTCCGACCCGTGCGCCGCGCGTTCGACCAAGGCCCGCGCGGCGCGCATCTTCTCGCGCGCCTCGTCGGTCAGCACGGCGGCCGCGCCGTCGACGGCGACCGCCCAGACGTCGGCGACCGTCAGATCGTCGCCGGTGAGGCCGATCGCGGTCCGCGCCGACACACGACGAGTCTAGAGCCGAAGCTCGAGCACCCGCGACGCGTCGAACCCGTCGATGCGCAGCACGTGCCCGGCCGCGGCGAGGGCGGCCCCGGCGGGCATCAGGCCGACGAGCTCGGACGAGAGGACGTGCAGGCCGCGCTTCTCCGCCTCGTGCTCGATGGTGCGGACGATGTCGTGCAGCGGCGCCGCGGCCCAATCCTCGATGTTGAGGCTGACCTGGACGCGGCCCGCGAGCGGCAGGCGCAGCCCGAGGGCGCGGACGCCGGGGAAGCCGCCGTCGCGCTCGCGGACGACGGCCGCGATCTCGCGCGCGGCGGCGAGGTCGTCGCCTGAGAGGTCGACGTTGAAGGCGATCAGCGGCGGCCGCGCGCCGACGATGACGCCACCCGCGGACGGGTCGAGCCTGGATGGCCCGAAGTCCGGCGCGAGCTCGCCGGCGTCGATCCGGCGCTGCAGCTCCTCGGGCCCGCCGCGTCGGTAGAACGCCGGCCCGTGCCCCGGCTTCAGGTCGGCGTAGAGGAAGACGGGCAGCCCGAGCTCCTCGCCGATCCGCCGCGCGAGCGAGAGCGCGGTCTCGCGCGCGCGGGGGGCGTCCGCGGCCGTCACGGGCACGACCGGGACGACGTCGGCGACGCCGATCCGCGGGTGCGCGCCCTCGTGCGCGCGCAGGTCGATGCGCTCGCGCGCGACGCGGATCGCCGCGAGCAGCGCCTCGACGAGCGGCTCCGGCTGCGCGACGAGGGTGAAGACGGAGCGGTTGTGGTCCTCGTCGGTGTGGACGTCGAGCAGCTCGGCGTGCTCGGCGATCGCGATGCCGATCGCCTCGATCGTGGCGCGGTCGCGCCCCTCGGAGAAGTTCGGGACCGCCTCGAGCGGCTGCACAGCTTCCGCTCCCGGCACCGGCTAAGCCGGTGCCTCCGCTCTCGGGCGTGCTCCGTCGAGCCTACGCACGCGCTGAGCCTACGCGTACGGCGCGCAGTCCTCGCAGACCGACGGCGGCACCAGGCCGAGCCGCATCCCGAGGAAGAAGGCCTTGCAGCCGACGCACAGCCCGAAGCCGGACTCGAGCGACGCGAAGACGGCGATCACCGCGACGAGCGCGTACGCCTCCTCCTCGAAGCCCGCGAAGAAGAGCGCTGTCGCGGTGACGGTGAAGACGGCGCCGATCGTCTGGGCGAAGCGCTTCGCCGGGCCCGGCGAGTAGCGGTGGGCGAACGGGAGCCGCGGCGTCACGACGCGCGTCGCGAGCAGCCCGAGCGGGCTCAGCTTCGGGCCGGTCAGCGCCCGGGCGACGAAGCCGTAGGCGAGCACCGGAATCAGCCAGCCCTGCTGGAATGCGATCGCGAGGACGGAGACGACCGCCACCGTGCCCGCGACGAGCCGGGCCGAGGTCTCGTTGACGGGGTTGGGAAACGAGAGCAGATCGCGCATGGCTTCAAAAAGGATAGTGGATGACCGTCCGCAAGGCGTCATACAGATCTCTCCGCTCGCTCCAGGCCGACACCGCCCGCTGCCGCGCCTGCGTCGAGGCGGGGTTCCCGCTCGAGTCGCTTCCCGTGCGCGCGCCGCTCGCCGGCCAGCGCGCGTACCTCTTCGGGCAGGCGCCGGGGATCGTCGAGGGAGAGGAGCGGCGGCCCTGGCGCGGCCGAGCCGGGCAGGCGCTCCGGCGCTGGCTCGAGCTCGACGAGGACGCGTTCTATACCTCTTTCTATTGCGCGTCGGTGACGCGCTGCTATCCCGGCCGCGCGGCGTCGGGCCGCGGCGACCGGACGCCGACGCCGCGCGAGCAGGAGCTGTGCGAGTTCTGGCGCGACTGGGAGCTCGAGCTGCTGCGCCCGACGCTGATCGTCACCGTCGGCGGACTGGCGTTGCGGCGGATGCTCGGCCTCGCGCACCTGACCGCCGCCGTCGGCGAGCGCTACGAGCGCGACGGCGCGGTCGTCGTCCCGCTCCCCCACCCGTCCGGCGCGAGCGGCTGGCTCAACCTTCCGGCGAACCGGGCGCGGCTGGAGGTCGCGGCCGCGCTCGTCCGGGATGAGCTCAGACGCGTGCCGACACGACGATCGGCGTCGTCGTCGGCTTCGTGACACCGCCGGCGCGCTCGACCGTCACGGCGACGATCGCGCCCTTCGGCACCCGCGGCCCGAGCCTCACGACGCTCGTCGAGCCGCCGTCGAAGAGCGCGGCCGACTGCGGGACGCCGTTCTGGATCACCCACGCCTCGTAGGTCTTGCCGGTCCGGGCGCGGTGCAGGCCGGTGACCACGAGCGTCGCCTGGCCGTCGGCGCCGACGACGAGCGAGCCGTTCGCGCCCTTGATGCCGACCGCCTGGAGCGCGCTCCGCGACGCGCTGAGCTGGGAGTGGAGCACGGCATTCCAGACGCCGAGGCCGACGACGGCGCAGGCGGCCACCGCCGCGACGGCGGCGAGCGTCCGCGGGCGCGCCCAGCGCGGCCGGAGCGGGACGACGTTCGGCCGCTCGGCGCGTGCCGTCGAGAGGATCCGCGCCCGCAGCGCGGGCGGCGGCTCGACCGGGTCGACCGCGAGCGCGAGCGCCCCGGCCGTCTCCTGGAAGGCGGCGAGCTCCGCGCGGCAGCGCTCGCAGGTGGCGAGGTGCTCGACGTACTCGCTCTCGTCCTGGGGGTCGAGGGCGTGCAGCGCGTACCCGGCGGTCAGCTCGTGGATCAGGTCGTTTGCCACGACTCCCTCTCCGCAGACTCGAGGATCTCGCGCAGTGTGCCGAGCGCCGCGAACATCTGGCTCTTGATCGTGCCGAGCGGGCGGCCGAGGCGCTCGGCGAGCTCGGACTGGGTGAAGCCGCCGTAGTAGGCGAGCTCGAGGGTCTCGCGCTGGTGGTCCGGCAGGCGCCGGAGCGCCGCCTGGACGCGCTCGCGCTCGAACCGCAGCCAGGCCGAGTCGGCGGCGGACGGCTCAGCGCCGGTGTCGCGGCTCTCGTCGAGGACGTCGGCCCGGCGCCGCTCCTCGCGGCGGACGAGGTCGACGGCGCGCCGGTGGACGAGGGTGAGGATCCACGTCGAGGCGCGCGCCTTCTCCGGGACGAACCGCTCGGCGCCGCGCCAGATCGCGAGGAACGCCTCCTGCACCGCGTCCTCCGCGAGCGCCGCGTCGCGCAGCACTCGCCGCGCCAGTCCGTAGGCCGTCGCGCCGTGCCGGTCGTAGAGCTCCGCGAGCGCAACCTCGTCGGAGCGGGCGACGAGGGCGACGAGCGCCTCGTCGGACAGGTGCGCCATGTCCCGCACGTCGTCCATTCGCCCCCCGGGCGCGTTCGGTTCGCCCATGCCCGGGAGACTAGAGGTGCTGTCGGTACGCTCAAAGGTCGTGGCGGACGCGGTCCCCTATAGGCAGAGCTTCTTCCGGCTGCTGACGTGGCTCCGGCCGTATCGCGCGGGGCTCGCGCTCTCGATGCTGCTCTCGACCGGCTCGCAGGCCGCGCAGATCGGGCTCGTCTGGCTGACCGGCCAGGACGTGATCGACCGCGCCCTGCTGAAGCACGACACGCACCGGCTCTGGCTCTACGTCCTCGCCATCGTCGTCCTCGGCGTCGCGCGCGCCCTGCTGATGCTCGGCCGCCGCCTCCTCTCGGGGAAGCAGGCGCTCGACGTCGAGATGGACATGCGCCGCGGCCTCTACGCGCACCTCGTCCGGCTCTCGTTCGGCTTCTACGACCGCCACCAGACAGGGCAGCTGATGTCGCGGGCGACGGTCGACCTGCAGGGCGTCCGCTTCTTCCTCGGCTACGGGCTGATCTTCTTCTTCCAGAACGTGCTCACGGTCGCGTCCGTGACCGTCGTCCTCTTCTTCGTCGAATGGAAGCTCGCGCTGATCGCGCTCGCGATCACGCCGCTGCTGATCGCGTTGGCCTATAGATACAGCCACGTCACGCACCCGACGCTCCGCGACGTCCAGCAGAAGCTCGCCGACGTGGCGACCGTGGCGGAGGAGAACATCGTCGGCGTCCACGTCGTGAAGGCGTTCGCGCAGGAGCCGGCGGAGGAGGCGAAGTTCGCCCGCCGCAACGACGCGCTCTTCGACCAGACGCTGCGCGCGAACCGGCAGCGGGCGACCTACGTGCCGCTGATCTCGTTCGTGCCGCTGCTCGCGCAGGCGGCCGTGCTGCTGATCGGCGCGCGCATGGTCGTCCACCACACCCTCTCCGCCGGCGGGTTCGTCTCGTTCAACCTCTACCTCGCGCTGCTCGTGATGCCGCTGCGCTCGCTCGGCATGTGGATCGGCCAGGCCCAGCGCGCGACCGCGTCCGGCGAGCGGATCTTCCAGGTGCTGGACGAGCCCGAGGAGGTCGCGGACCGTCCGAAGGCGACACGTCCGGTGTCTGACACCGGACGTGTCCGCTTCGACCACGTCTCGTTCGAGTACCTCGAGGGGCGGCCCGTGCTGGAGGACGTCGACCTCGAGCTCGAGCCGGGCCGCACCGTCGCGGTCATCGGCCACACCGGCGCCGGGAAGACGACGCTCGCGTCGCTGATCCCGCGGTTCTACGACGTCACCGCCGGGCGCGTCCTCGTCGACGGCGTCGACGTCCGCGACTGGCCGCTCGCGGACCTCCGCGCGACGATCGGCGTGATCCCGCAGGACCCGTTCCTCTTCTCGACGACGGTCCGCGAGAACATCGCCTTCGGCCGCGCCGGGATGACGGACGAGGAGATCGAGCGCGCCGCGCG
>JAFAIV010000403.1 GCA_019236545.1 Actinomycetota bacterium
CCGACGCGGGCCAGGTGGAGGACCCGAGCGGGTGCACCAGCAGCTCGTCCTCCTTCCAGAGGTGGACGCGGATGAGGGCGTCGAGGCCGTACAGGAGCTCCTGCAGGATCGCGACGTCCTCCTCGTCCGCGTCGGCCAGCTTCGCGATCCACGCGCGGATCGCGAGGTGGTCGTACGCGAGCGCCGCGGCCGCGAGCGGCGAGCCCATGCGCGACGCGGCGCGCGGGTAGAGCACCTGCTCGTCGACGCGGGTGTGCGGCTCGACCTCCTCCTCGAGGAAGGCGACGATGTCCGCGATTCGCGCGAAGCGCTCCGCGGAGTCGAGCTGCGGAAGCTCGCGGGCGGTCTGGCGCAGCGTATCCGTCCACATCCGGAAGATCCGGTGGACGCTCTCGAATTGCTTCTCGCTCATGAGCGCAGGGTCGCGGCCCGGCGTCCTCGGCGAATCGGCGCCGCCCACGATCGCGGATCGGGGTTTCCGCCTAGCGGCGGCCCTGGCGGTAGCCGCGCGCCATGAAGCAGCGGTCGCACAGCGTCGCCCACGGCGCCGTGCGGCTGCCGCAGGCGCGGCAGCGGCCGATCGTCGGGTCGTCGATCTCCGCCCGGAGCATCCGGACGACGCGCTGTGACGCCGCCTCCTCGAGCTCGGCGGCCCGCTCGATCGTGACGCCGGCGACGCCAGGGTACTGGAGGGCGAACCAGCGGAGGATCGACGCCTCGCGCGCGGCCTGCTCCGCCTCCTCGAGCGCGGCTGCGTCGAGGCGGCGCGGGTCGAGGATCCACGAGATGACGGTGCGCTGCGGCTTGTCGCCCGCGAGCGCGGACGCCAGCGTCGCGAGGAGCGGCAGGCCGTCCTCGTCGATCGGCGCCTGCATCAGCTTCCACACGTCCTCGAGCTCCAGACGCTTGCGGGAGTGGCGGAGCGCGTCCCGGACGGCGTCGAGCCGCGAGAGGAGCGGCTGGATCGACTCGACGGTCAACCAGCCGTCGACGCTCCAGAATCGCAGCGCCGCGTGCCGCCACGCGTGGAGCGCGGGCTCGAGCTCGTCCACCGTCTTCACGTTCAGGTCGGAGAGCTGCGGCCGCAGGCGGCCGCTGTCGACGACGCGGTAGCCGAGATGGCCGTCCTCCAGCTTCACGTGCGGCGTCAGCGCCTCCTGGACGAGCTCGGGGTCGGGGTCGGCCCAGGGGACGCCGGTGAGGACGCCGACGTGGCCGCGCTCGTGGAAGCCGAAGCGCCCGGCGCGGCCGGCGATCTGGGCGATCTCCCACGGCTCGAGGTCGCGGCGCTCGCGGCCGTCGAACTTCGTCGTCTCCGCGAAGAGCAGCGTCTCGCACGGGAGGTTGACGCCGTGGCCGAGGACGTCGGTGGACGCGCAGACGGCGGCGCGGCCGTCGAGGAAGCGCTCGATCTCCTCGCGACGCGACGCGAGCGGCATCGCGCCGTAGAGGCAGACGACGCGGCCCGGGTGGAACTGGTTCAGCTCGCCCGCGAGGCCGATGACGGCGCGGCGGCTGAACGCGACGACGACCGTCCCGTCCCCCAGCCCGGCGATGCCGCGGCGGCCGATCCAGTCCAGCGGCGCCTTGCGCTCGAAGAAGCGGACCTCGACCTGGGGGAACGCGTGCTTGACGAGCGGGAGCGCCTCGACGGCGCCGAGGAGGAGGATGTGGCGGTACTCGCCGCCGAGCATGAGGCGCGTCCAGGCGCTGCCCCGCTCCTCGTCCTCCGCCCACTGCACCTCGTCGAGCACGAGCGTCTCGCCCTGCATCGGCGCCATCTCGGCGGTGCAGCAGACGATCGGCGCGCCCGGGTTGACACGCTCCTCGCCGGTGACGAGGCCGACGCGATCGTCGCCGAGCTCGGCGGCGAGCCGGCGGTGCGCCTCCTGGGCGAGCATCCGCAGCGGCGCCGCGTAGACGCCGCGGCCGGTCTCGACGAGGAACCGAAGCGCGTCGTGCGTCTTCCCCGAGTTCGTCGGCCCGAGGTGCGCGATCACCGTCTCCGGGTGGCGCCGCCGCTCGGGCAGGCGAACGGTCAGGTCGGAGACGGGCTTCCGCCGCGGCTGCCGCGACTGGTGCCGCTCGCTGCGGCTGGGGCGCTTCGCGCGACGTTGGCTCCGGCGCTCTGCCATGGAGCCACCGTACCGGGGCTCAGACCTTGAGGAAGCGGCGGAGCGTGAGGCCCGAGCCGGTCGCGCCGAGCAGGAGGCCCGCGCCGATCAGGGCGAGCGCGTTCAGCGTGAACGGCAGCGCGTGGACGTCGGACGAGCCGCCGCCGATGTGCGGCAGGATCGACGGCAGCGCGATCGACTTCCCGATCACGAGCAGGATCACCGCGAGGACCGACCCGGCCACGCCGCAGAGCAGGCCTTCGAGCATGAACGGCCCGCGGACGAACCAGTTCGTCGCGCCGACGAGCTTCATCACCTCGATCTCGCGGCGCCGCGCGAAGATCGAGAGCCGGATCGTGTTCGCGATCAGCAGCGTCGATGCGGTCACGAGCAGCACGACCGCGATCAGGAAGACGATCCAGATCACCTCGGCGATCGTCAGGACGCGCTTCGCCGTCGCGCTCCCCCAGTTCACCTCGTCGACGCCCGGATACGCCGCCGCCTGGACGTGGCGGCCGATCAGCGGCGTGTCGGACGCCTTCAGCGGTGTGACGACGTACGAGTCCGGCAGCGGGTTCGACGGCAGCGGCGTCTTGTAGAGCTGCGGGAACTCCTTCTTCATCTTCGCCTCGGCCTGCTCCTTCGAGACGAAGACGACCGTCTTCACACGCTTGTCGGCCTTCAGCTTCCCGAAGACGAACTGCTCCTGCTGCGGCGTCGCGGTCGCCGCGAAGAAGACCTTGACCTGCAGCTCCTTCTGGACGTGGTTCGACCACGAGAGCACCCAGGTGCCGAGCGCGATGAAGAGGCCGAGCAGGAACATCCCGATCAGCACCGTCATCGTCGCGGCGACCGTCGTCGAGACGTTCTGCCGGATCGAGGACCACGCCTCGGAGACGAGGAGCCGAATCCCGCTCATTCGCTCGTGTAGCCGCCGCGGCGCTCGTCGCGCGCGAGCCGGCCGCCCTCCAGCGCGATCACGCGCTTGCGCATCTTGTCGACCATCTCGCGGTCGTGGGTGACCATGAGGATCGTCGTGCCGGCGCGGTTGATCCGGTACAGGAGCTGCATGATCCCGACCGACGTGTCGGGGTCGAGATTCCCGGTCGGCTCGTCGCAGACGAGCAGCGGCGGGTGGTTGACGACGGCGCGCGCGATCGAGACGCGCTGCTGCTCGCCGCCCGAGAGCTCGTCGGGGAAGGAGCCCATCTTGTGCGACAGCCCGACCATGTTCATCACCTCGGGCACCTTGCGGCGGATCGAGGCGCGGCTCTCGCCCTGCACCTTGAGCGCGTAGGCGACGTTGTCCGCGGCGGTGCGGCTCGGGAGGAGCTTGAAGTCCTGGAAGACGCAGCCGATGTTGCGGCGAAGCAGCGGCACCTTCGAGTGCTTGAGCCGCGTCAGGTCGCGGCCGCCGACGATGATCTTGCCGCTCGTCGGCTCGAGCTCCTTCAGGAGCAGCCGGATCAGCGTCGACTTCCCCGAGCCGGAGGCGCCGACGATGAAGACGAACTCGCCCTTGTCGATCCCGAACGAGACCTCGCGGAGCGCGACGACGTCGGGCTCGTAGACCTTCGTGACCGTCTCGAAGACGATCATCGAACCGGCGGACGGGCGGGCTGCCGTCTGCTGCTCGGGCGCCTGCTCCGGAAGCGCTGGCTCTAGCTGTAGGTCTGTCACGTCTAGGTCCGGCCCGATCGCCGGTCAGAGTGGCGAGGCGCGCCGAACTCTAGCGCACCGTTCGGCGGTCTAACCCGCATTTCCTGCGCTTTGCAGCAGATATGCGCGAATGAACCCATCCAGGTCACCGTCGAGGACGCCCTGCGCGTTCCCGACCTCGAAGCCGGTCCGGGCGTCCTTGACCTGCTGGTACGGGTGCAGGACGTAGCTGCGGATCGCGTTGCCGCCGAACCCCATCGAGACGCCGCCGCGCTCGCGCGCGAGCTCGGCCTCCCGCTCCTCCTCGGCGCGCTCGGCGAGGCGGGAGCGGAGGATCTTCATCGCCGTCTCCTTGTTCGCCGACTGGCTGCGCTCGTTCTGGACGGAGACGACGATGCCGCTCGGCATGTGCGTGATCCGGACGGCCGAGTCCGTCTTGTTCACGTGCTGGCCGCCGGCGCCGGAGGAACGGTAGGTGTCGATGCGGATGTCGTCGTCCTCGATCGCGATGTCGCCTGCCTCCTCGAGCAGCGGCGCGACGATCACCTGCGCGAAGCTCGTGTGGCGGCGGTGCGCCGAGTCGAACGGGCTGAGACGGACGAGCCGGTGCTTGCCGCGCTCGGCCTTGAGGATCCCGTACGCGTTGTCGCCGCGGAGCGTGAAGGTCGCGGACTTGATCCCGTACTCCTCGCCCGGGCTCGTCTCGATCACCTCGGTCTTGAAGCCGCGCTCCTCCGCCCAGCGGAGGTACATGCGCAGGAGGATCTCGGCCCAGTCCTGCGCGTCGGTGCCGCCCGCGTCGGCCTGGATCGTGACCACCGCGTCGCCGCCGTCGTACTCGCCGGAGAAGAGCGCGTCCTCCTGCAGTCGCGACAGCTCGGCCTGCACCTCCCGCAGCGTCGGCAGCAACTCCTCGTCCGGGAAGGCGTCGACGCCCTCCTGGAGGAACTCGACGTTCGAGACGAGGTCGTCGTAGCGCTGCAGCTTTCGCTGGGCGCGCTGGTGCTCGGCCGAGACCTTCGCGGCGCGCTGCGGGTCGTTCCAGAAGTCGGGTGCGGAGACCTGCTCGTCGAGCTCGGCGAGCCGTGCCCTCAGCGCGTCCGGGTCAAAGGTAACCACGGACCCAGTCGAGCTGGGCCCCCATCTCCTCGAGCTGCTCCGAGAGCGAGAGTTCGCGTTCCTCCGCCATGCCGCGGCGGATGGTAGCTAGACGAAATCGAGCAGCTCGGCGGTGCGCTCGGTCAGGCGGCCGTAGTCAGGCGGCGTCTCCATGTGGAGCGACGCGCCCGCGGCGGTTGCCTCGTCGGGGTCGCCGCCGACGACGATCACCGGGATGTCCGCCGTCTCGGGCGCCCCGCGCAGGCGGCGGACGAGGTCGAGCGGGTCGACGCTGAGGACGTCCTGGCCGACGACGACGAGCGTCGGCGGGATCAGCCGCGCCATCGCGAGCGCCTTCCCGGCGTCCGGGACGCGCATCGAGTCGAGACCGATCCGGCGCAGCGCGACCGCGGCCTTGGCGAGCTCGTCGTCGTAGCCGACGAGCACCGCAACGCCGTCCTCGCTCTCCGAGGACGGATCCTCGAACCAGCGCTGCAGCCGCTCGATCTCCGAGCCCTGCAGCGCGAGCGCCGGCTCCGCGTTCGGCGACCAGCCGGCCGAGAGCGGCGGCAGCTCGGGCAGCGGGAAGACGCCGACCGTCCGGCCGCCTCCGCCCGTCGGGAGCACGAACTCCACGAGCGGCTGGTAGCCGTCGTGGACGTGCTGATGCCCGTCGCCGTAGGCGTCGCCGTTGTAGACGAGTCGCGCGACGTACTCGGTTCCGCCGGAGGCGGTGATCCGCAGGACCTGCGCCATCGGGTTCCCTATCGGCCGAAACGGCCGGAACCTAAAGCGCTACGCGCCGTGGCACTTCTTGAACTTCTTGCCGCTCCCGCACCAGCAGGGATCGTTGCGGCCGAGCTTCTCGTGCGCGCTCGCCTGGATCGTCTGGACGCCCGCCGCGGAGGGGATCGCCGCCGCAACCGCCTCGCCGCCGCCGGCCGCAGCGATCGCCGCCGCGCCCGCAGTCGTCTCGTGCTCGTACTGCAGCCTCGCGCTCGACTCCGGCTGCGGCGCGAGGTCCTCCTGCGGCGCCAGCTCGGCGTGGAAGAGGTGGAGCACGACCTCGGCGCGGATCGCCTGCGAGAGCGCCGTGAACATCCGCTCGCCCTCGGCCGTGTACTCGACGAGCGGATCCTTCTGCGCCATCGCGCGCAGGTGCACGCCCTCGCGGAGGTACTCCATGTTCTCGAGGTGCTCGCGCCAGCGCATGTCGACGACCTGGAGGACGACGAAGCGCTCCAGCTCCCGCATCAGGTCGGCGCCGAACTCCTCCTGCTTCGCCTCGTACTCGTCGCGCGCGTCGGCCTGGAACTCCTCGACCAGCGCCTCGCGCGACAGCTCGCCGAGGTCCTCGCGCAGCTCGTCCGGCGTGATCTCGGTCTGGTAGAGCGCCGACATCGCGTTCGTGAGCGCGACGAGATCCCACTCCTCGCCGTACGCCTCCTGCGTGTACTGGACGACCGTCTCCTCGACGACGTCGTCGATCCAGAGGCGGATCTGCTCGGAGAGGTCCTCGCCCTCGAGCACCTGGCGGCGCTGCTCGTAGATCCGCTGGCGGTGCCGGTTGAGGACGTCGTCGTACTTGAGGACGTTCTTGCGCATGACGAAGTTCTGCTCCTCGACCTTCTTCTGCGCGCCCTCGATCTGGCGGGAGAGGATCTTCGCCTCCATGGGCTGGTCCTCCGGGATCTTGAAGCGCTCCATGATCCCCTTGATCCGGTCACCCGCGAACAGGCGCACGAGGTCGTCCTCGCCGGAGAGGTAGAAGCGCGTCTCGCCGGGGTCGCCCTGGCGGCCGGAGCGGCCGCGGAGCTGGTTGTCGATGCGGCGCGACTCGTGGCGCTCGGTGCCGAGGACGTAGAGGCCGCCGAGCTCGCGCACGCCGTCGCCGAGCTTGATGTCGACGCCGCGGCCGGCCATGTTCGTCGCGATCGTGACGGCGCCGGGCTGGCCCGCGTCCTTGATGATCTCCGCCTCGCGCGCGTGCTCCTTCGCATTGAGGACGTTGTGGCGGACGCCGGCGCGTGTGAGCAGCGCGGAGAGGTACTCGGAGGTCTCGACCGCGATCGTGCCGACGAGGACCGGCTGGCCCTTCTCGGCGCGCTCCTTGATGTCGGCGACGACCGCGCTGAACTTGCCGTCCTTCGTCTTGAAGACGAAGTCGTTCTCGTCCGCGCGCGCGACCGGGACGTTGGTCGGGATCTCGACGACGTTGAGGTCGTAGATCTCGACGAACTCCTTCTCCTCGGTCTTCGCGGTGCCGGTCATGCCGGCGAGCTTCTCGTAGAGGCGGAAGTAGTTCTGGAGCGTGATCGTCGCCATCGTCTGGTGCTCTTCCTGGATCTTCACGCCCTCCTTGGCCTCGACCGCCTGGTGGAGGCCCTCGCTCCAGCGGCGGCCCTCCATGATCCGGCCGGTGAACTCGTCGACGATCTTCACCTCGCCGTCCTGGATCACGTACTCGACGTCGCGGTGGTAGAGCGACTCGGCCTTCAGCGCCTGGATCAGATGGTTGACGAGCTGCGTGTTCTGCGGCGCGTAGAGGTTGTCGATCCGGAGCGCGCGCTCGACCTTCGCCACGCCCTGCTCGGTGACGGCGACGGTCTTGAACTTCTCGTCGTACTCGAAGTCGGCGCCAGCGGCCTCGGCGGCGCCCTTGGGGTCGCCCGGGGTCGAGCGGAAGCCGACGAGCTGCTTGGCGACGCGCGCGAAGTCGTAGTAGAGCTGGGCGGCGGTCTCGGGCTCGCCGGAGATGATCAGCGGCGTGCGCGCCTCGTCGATCAGGATCGAGTCGACCTCGTCCACGATCGCGTACGGGTGACCGCGCTGGACGACGCCGTCGAGCGAGACGGCCATGTTGTCGCGCAGGTAGTCGAAGCCGAACTCGGAGTTCGTCCCGTACGTGACGTCGCAGCGGTAGGCGTCGCGCCGCGGCTCGAAGGCCATCATGTTCTCGATCGAGCCGACCGTCATCCCGAGCGACTCGAACACGGGCCGGTTCCACTCCGCGTCGCGGCGGGCGAGGTAGTCGTTGACGGTGACGAGGTGCGCGCCGCGGCCGGCGAGGCCGTTGAGGTAGAGCGCGAGGCTCGCGACGAAGGTCTTGCCCTCGCCGGTCTTCATCTCGGCGATGTCGCCCTCGTGCAGGACGATGCCGCCCATCAGCTGCACGTCGAACATGCGCTGGTCGGACGCGCGCTTGCGCGCCTCGCGGACGGCGGCGAAGGCCTCGAAGACGAGGTCGTCCAGGCTCTCGCCGCGCTCGAGCCGCTCGCGGAAGCGCGCGGTCAGGCCCTGGAGCTCGGCCTCGGAGAGCTTCTCGAACTGCGGCTCGAGCGTCGTGATGTAGGCCGCCTGCTCGGCGAGCCGCTTGAGGCGCCGGCCTTCGCCGGCACGCAGGACCTTCTCGAAAGCGCCGAGCTGCTGGGCCATCCGGACGACAGGGTACCGGCCCTCGACTAGAGGGCCGAGGCGCGGACCTCCCACAGGTCGCCGTCGAGGCGCTCCGCGTGGACGGCGTACACCTCGCCCTCGCGCTCGCCGCGCTCCTCGAGCTCCGGCACGCCGCCGAACGTCCGCTCGCCGTCGACCTTCAGCTCCGTCCCCTCCTCCGTACGCGTCACGTCGAGCGCGTCGGCGTCGGGCGCATCCCGGATCGCGAGCACCTCGATCCGCCGCGCCTGCACCGCCCACAGCGTCTCGCCGCGGCGGATCGCGCGGGCGCGGTAGGGCGGCTGCAGCTCCCGCTCGACCGCCGTCGCAAGGGGCTCGAGCGAGGAGTCCGGTCCCTCCTCGACGAGCAGTGAGCCGTCCGGCAGCGCGACGAAACGTGCCTCGTCGCCCTCGATGCCGTCGGCGTCGGTCGTCAGCGTGACGTCCGCGTCGCGGGCGCGCTGGACGCCGTGGATCCCGGTCTCGAGCGTCGGCGGCCGCGGATCGAGCGGCTCCGCTCCCGGCTCGGGTGCGACGAGGCCGCCCTCGCGGGCGAGCCGCTCGTGGAGCGGCTCCTTCCGGCGGAACAGCCCCACCTAGCTTTCGGTGATCTCGGTCGCCTCGGCCGGGTGCTTGCGGCGCGCGACGCGCTTGTCGCGGAGATCGTGCACCTGGCGGACGAGCTTGTCGGCAAGCTCGTCGATCGACGCCTTCATGTCGCGGGACGCCTCGCGCGCGCGGAGGGTGCGGCCCTTGACCCAGACGGTCGCCTCGGCCGGGTGCTTGCGGCGCGCGACGCGCTTGTCGCGGAGATCGTGCACCTGGCGGACGAGCTTGTCGGCGAGCTCGT
>JAFAIV010000247.1 GCA_019236545.1 Actinomycetota bacterium
GTGGGACCTGCGGCACGACCAGTGGTACGACGCGGACGGCCCGCTCTGGTTCCTCATCCGCGACGAGGGTGAGGTCGCGGCAGTCATCCGGAACGAGGTGCGCGAGGGCGGCGGCGGGTACGTCGCCGCCCTCGGCGTCCGCCGCCCTTACCGGGGCCGCGGCTACGCGAAGGCGCTCCTCGTCCACAGCTTCCGGGCCTTCCACGAGCGCGGCCTGACGCGAGCGACGCTCGGCGTCGACGCGGAGAGCCCCACCGGCGCGACGCACCTCTACGAGCGGGTCGGCATGGAGATCGAGAGCACCGTCGTCACCTACGAGAAGACGCTGGCGTGAGCATCCTCCGTGCGAAGTGCCCGACCTGCCATGCATACACCGCGGTGGCGGTCGATCCCGGCTACGAGTGCCACTCCTGTGGCCGCACCTTCGACGCCGGCCTCGTCCGCGTCCCGCGCGCCTGGGGCGACGGCGGCGAGGCGATGATCGAGTCCGCGGCGCTCCCGCTCGACTACCCGGAGGTGGCGCTCGTCGAGGAGGACACCCTCGCGGCGCAGACGCTCGCGGTCGCGTCCGACCTGCCCGTCAGGCCGCTCGTCCTCGGCGGCTGCTGCTGCGCCCACATCGGCGCCGTCGAGGGGCTCGCCGCGCGGCTCGGCCGCGTCGGCGTGATCTGGCTCGACGCGCACGGCGACCTGAACACGCCGCAGACCTCCCCGTCCGGGAACGAGTGGGGGATGCCGCTGCGGATGATCATCGACGGCGGCGCCGTCGACCCGCAGGACGTGTGCGTCTGGGGCGCCCGCAACCTCGACCCGCCGGAGGTGGAGTACATCGCGGACGTGGGCATCCACACCGAGCCGGGCCCCGTCCTCGACCGCGTCCGCGACGTCTACGTCGCGCTCGATTGCGACGTCCTCGACCCGGGCGAGATGGCCGTCTTCATGCCCGAGCCCAAGGGGCCGACGCTCGCCGACGTCGAGAAGCTGCTGATCGGGATCCGCGAGCAGGGGAACGTCGCCGGCGCCGGCTTCACCGGCCTTGCGCCCGACCCGGCGAACGTCGAGAGGCTCGAGCGGCTCGCCACGGCGCTCGGGGTCTAGGCCATCCGGCGCAACCCCGGCCCGGCAGCCCCGGTCTAAGCTTGGTGACCGTGTCCAAGATCGACGTCTCGATCGAGACCAACGACAAGCCGGCCCCGCCGCCCAAGCACCCGAACACCTGCCCGCGCTGTCACTCGCACTACCGCGACGACGAGCTCGAGGCGGCGCTCTGGCTCTGCGCGCAGTGCGGCCACCACTTCCCGATGCGCGCCCGCGCGCGCGTCGCGTCGCTGGCCGATCCGGGCTCGTTCTCGGAGGAGGCCGCAGATCTCCACTCGGAGGACCCGCTCCAGTTCTTCGACCTGCGCCCGTACACGGAGCGGATCGCCGAGGCGGAGATGTCGACCGGCCTCGCGGACGCGATCGTGATCGGCCAGGCGACCGTCGACGGCCGACAGGCGGAGCTCGCGGTCATGGACTTCGCCTTCATGGGCGGCTCGATGGGGAGCGTCGTCGGCGAGAAGTTCTCGCGCGCGTGCGACTCCGCCGCCGAGCGCGGAGTGCCCCTCGTCACCGTCACGAGCTCCGGCGGCGCGCGCATGCAGGAGGGGATCCTCTCGCTGATGCAGCTGCCGAAGACCGTCTGCGCCGTCGAGGACCTCCACGACGCCGGCCAGGCGATGGTCGTCGTCATGGCGCACCCGACCACCGCCGGCGTCCTCGCGAGCTTCGCGAGCCTCGGTGACATCCTGCTCGCGGAGCCGGGCGCGCTGATCGCATTCACGGGCCCGCGCGTCGTCCAGCAGACGACCCGCGAGAAGCTCCCCGAGGACTTCGGCCTCGCCGAGCAGAACCTCCGCTTCGGCCACCTCGACGCGATCGTCCCGCGCGACGAGCTCCGGCCCACGATCTCCCGGCTGCTGAGGCTGTTCGATGCCCCCGTCTGAGCACGAGCTCCGGCTTCGTGAGAGGCTTGGCAGGTTGAAGAACGTCTCCCTGCTCGGCGGCGCCCGGCTCTCCGGGGAGCTCGAGCGCCTGCAGCGCCAGCTCGACCGCATCGGCGCCGAGCCGACGGACGAGGACATCTGGCGGTCCGTCCAGCTCGCGCGCCACGAGAACCGGCCGTACACCCTCGACTACGTCGAGCGGATGCTCGACGACTGGTTCGAGCTGCACGGCGACCGCGCGGACGGCGACGACGGCGCGATGGTCGCCGGCCTCGGCAAGCTCGACGGCCGCACGGTCGTCCTCGTCGGCCAGCAGAAGGGCCGTGACATTCAGGAGCGGACGCGCCGCCAGTTCGGCATGCCGTACCCCGAGGGCTACAAGAAGGCGATGCGCGCGTTCGAGCTCGCCGAGCGGCTGCGCTTCCCGGTCATCTCGCTCGTCGACACGCCGGGCGCCTACCCGGGCGTCGCAGCGGAGCAGCACGGCCAGGGCGGCGCGATCGCCCGCTCGCAGGCGGAGATGGCGCGGCTGACCGTTCCGACGGTCGCCTGCGTGATCGGCGAGGGCGGCTCCGGCGGCGCGATCGCGATCGCGCTGACCGACCGCGTTCTGATGCAGGAGAACGCGATCTACTCCGTCATCTCGCCCGAGGGCTGCGCGGCGATCCTCTGGCGCGACGCGGCGCAGGCGCAGAAGGCAGCGGCGGCGTTCAAGCCGGACGCGGCCCACTGCCTGGAGCTCGGCGTGATCGACGCGATCGTCCCGGAGCCGGAGGGCGGCGCGCACACCGACCACGACCGGGCGGCCGCGCTGCTCGCCGAGTCGCTTCGTGAGTCCCTCGACGAGCTCGATGGGACCGCGGGGGACGAGCTCCGCCGCCGCAGGCGGGCGCGCTTCCGCTCGCTCGGCGTCTTCGCGTAGCTTCGAGTAGGTTTCGGCGGATTCAGGCTAGGCCGTTCGGCCCCTGTCCACACCGTCCACAGGCTTATCCCCGCTCATGCGTCCGACGTGTTAAGGGGCCGTGTACGACTCGAGGCCGGCAAAACCGGCCTCGAGCTTGACCCCCGCTGGATGGAGAAGCCTGCGGCTCACTCCCCCGCTGCCTGCCTCTCCGGCCCTCAGCGGTGCCAAACCTCTCGTTTCCATCCGCGGGAGCGCGGGGATCCCCGCGGCATGGCGCCACGTGCGGTCTGGAGCGGCACGATCTCGTTCGGGCTCGTCAGCATCCCGGTGCGGATGTACGCGGCGACGCAGTCGAAGGAGCTCCGCTTCCACTTCGTCGACCGCCGCGACCTCGCGCCCGTCGGCTACGACAAGGTGCGCAAGGACAACGGCGAGCACGTCGACGCCGACGACATCGTGCGTGCGTTCGAGGTCGAGAAGGGCCGCTACGTCCCACTCGAGCCGGAGGACTTCGACCGCCTCGACGTCGAGCTCACGCACGCCGTCGACATCTGCGACTTCGTCTCGCTCGACGAGATCGACCCGGTCTTCTTCCGCCAGGCGTACTACCTCGCGCCGCAGGAAGGAGGCGAGAAGCCGTACCGCCTGCTCGTGCAGGCGCTCGAGGAGACCGGGCGCGTCGGGATCGCGAAGGTCGTGATCCGCAACAAGCAGCACCTCGCCTGCCTGCGCCCGTACCGCGGGACGATGCTGCTGGAGACGATGTACTACGTCGACGAGGTGCGCCGCCCGGAGGAGGTCGCGGGCGAGGGCGCCGAGCTCCGGAAGGCCGAGGTCGAGATGGCGAAGACTCTCGTCGAGAACCTCAGCGCGGAGTTCGACCCGGCCAAGTACGACGACACCTACCGGGCCGAGCTCCTCGACCTGATCCGGTCGAAGGCGGCCGGGCAGCCGCTCCCGGAGCGGGACGAGCCGGAGGGCGAGGTCGTCGACCTGATGCAGGCGCTGCGGGACTCGGTCGCCCGGACCCAGGCCTCGCGTAGTAAGAAAGCGTCGTGAGCCTCCGCGAGTACGAGCGCAAGCGCGACGCGAAGCAGACACCGGAGCCGTTCAGCGGCAAGCGCGGGAAGGGGAAGGCGCCGATCTTCGTCGTCCAGCGCCACGACGCGCGCCGGCTCCACTACGACTTCCGCCTCGAGCGCGACGGCGTGCTCGCGTCGTGGGCGGTGCCGAAGGGCGTGCCGCTCGAGCCCGGCGAGCAGCATCTCGCCGTCCACGTCGAGGACCACCCGCTCGACTACGCGACCTTCGAGGGCGAGATCCCGAAGGGCAACTACGGCGCCGGCACCGTCGAGATCTGGGACCACGGGACGTACGAGCTCGTCGAGGAGAAGCGCGACGGCGGCCTGACCGTGCGGCTGCACGGCGAGCGGCTCGACGGGACGTGGACGCTCGTCCCCGCGCACCTCTCCGGCGACCCGAAGAATTGGTTGATCCTCCGCAAGAAGGACGAGACCGCCCCGGCCGCCGGGCCGCGCCGCGAATACGGGCCGATGCTGGCGACGCTCAGCGACGACCTGCCGACCGGCGACGGCTGGACGTTCGAGCCGAAGTGGGACGGCTACCGCGCGCTCGGCTACGTCCGCGGCGGCGACGCGAAGCTCGTGTCCCGCAACAGCAACGACCTCACGACGCGGTTCCAGCCGGTCGCGAAGGAGCTCGTGAAGGCGCTCCGCTCGCCGGACGCGGTCGTGGACGGCGAGGTCGTCGCGCTCGACGAGACGGGACGGCCGAGCTTCTCCGCGATGCAGCAGGGGAGCACGCGCCTCGCGTACGAGGTGTTCGACCTGCTCGAGCTCGACGGCGAGCCGCTCGTCGGCCTGCCGCTCTCGGAGCG
>JAFAIV010000414.1 GCA_019236545.1 Actinomycetota bacterium
TCGTCGACGGGCAGGACCAGTTCGAGGGCGCCGTCTCGCCGGGGCGGTTCCGGACGCAGGACGGGATCACGTGGATGGCCGGCGAGAGCTCGCTCTACGACGGCGTCCAGCACCGGCGGCTCGTGCTGATGCTCGACGCGAGGCACGTGCTCGTCGTCGACCGACTCGCGTCGAGCCGGTGGCACACGTACCAGCAGATGTGGCACCTCTTCCACGGCGCCCGTGTCACGACGCACGGCCTCGACGTGACCGGCACCGGCGCGACGGCCGCTCAATCGATCACGATCTCGCAGCTCCAGCCGTACGGAGTGCGCCGTTCGATCGTCACGGGCCGGCTCAGCCCGCCTGCCGGGCTGTGCTCCCAGGCGTACCTGCACGCGATCTCGTGCCCGCAGGTCGCGTACACGCGCGGCGGCCGCGACGCCGCGTTCACGACGCTCCTCACGATCGGCCCGCCGACCGGCTCCTTCTCCGCGCGCTACCTGCCGCGCGCGCGGGCGATCGCGATCCGCGAGGGCTCCCGCTCGCTCGAGGTCCGGCTCGGGCTGAGCGCGCCGGGGGCGCAGGTGGCGTATGCGACCGATCCCAAGCCGCCGCGGCTCCGCGGCGTCTCCCGGATCGCCGGGACGGAGAGCTGGGTGGTCTCGGGCGACGCGACGCAGGTGGTACTCCCCGGCGGGGCGACGAGGATGACGACCACCGCCCACTCACGAGCGACGCTGACCGCCGTCGGCGCGGTCGCGGCCGACCTGAGCACGAAGAACCTCATGCTGCGGTTCCGCGTGCGCGGCGCCGACCACCTCGCGAACCTCGACGTCGAGCTCTCGAACGACCATTGGCGGACGACGGCGGAGATGGACCTCCGCGACTCGTATCCCGCGCGCTACGAAGGCGAGTGGTTGCGCCTGTCGCTCCCGCGCGGGCAGCTCCGTGACGACCACGGCGGCCACTGGGTCACGTCCGGCACCGGCGCGTTCGACTGGAGCCGAGTCGACGGCCTCCGCTTCGTGCTCGAGACGAGCGACGGGACGCCTCCGGCGTCGCTCGACGTCGCATCGGTCGCGGAGGTCCCCTGGCAGAAGCGCGGAGTCGTCCTCTTCGTGTTCGACGACGGGTACGCCTCCATCCTCCCGGCCGCGAGCGCCCTGCACCGGGCCGGGATGCCGGGGAACGTCGCGGTGATCGGCAAGTACACCGTGCTCCCCGCCCGGCTGTACCTCAACACCGACGAGCTGCGGACGCTCCAGAACGCCTGGGGCTGGAACATGGTCAACCACACCCAGCGCCACGTGGACGCGATCTTCTCCTATCGCTACCCGCTCCGGCTCGACACCTACGAGCGCGACGTCGTCGGCGGCGCCGTCTTCCTCGAGGAGCAGGGGCTGAACTCCGCACCGAACTGGCTGATCTACCCGCACGGGACGACCGACGCGGCGCTCTCCCGCGTCGTCCGGCGCTTCTACAAGTTCGCGCGGACGACCGACGCCGCCCCGGACGCGTACCCGTTCGGCAATCCGCTGCGGGTGAAGACGCTCGAGGTGAAGATCCCGCAGGACTCCGGGGAGGGTGGGGACGGCGGCTACACGCCCCCGGCGGTCGTGCAGGCGGCCGTCCTCGACGCCAAGCGGTTCCACCAGACGCTGATCCTGACGTTCCACCGGATCCACTCGCGCACGTCCGACCGGCCGGGCTACCCGCTGCGGCTGTTCCGGCAGATCGTCGCGGACGTCCGGCGCGACGGAATCGAGGTCACGACGTTCAGCGGCCTCGACCGGCTGATGGGCGTCCGCGAGGACAACCGGATCGTCTACCGGCCCGCACGGCCGGCGCAGATCGTCCCGACGGTGGTGGAGGCACGCCACGCGGGGCGGGGACTGCTCGGGAGGGTGGCCTCCTGGTTCTGAGGCCCGTCGTCCTCTGCGGCCTGCTCGCGGCGCTGGCGATCGGGTTCGGGGCGTGGACGAACCACCCCGAGTCGACGCCGGACCCGTACACGCAGGCCGTCCTCGCGGCGCGGCCGGTCGGCTTCTGGGAGCTCGACGAGCCCTACACGTCGTCGGTCGCGCTCGGCACGGTCGGGCCGAGCGGCCGCTACCGCCACGTGCACACCGATCCCGGCGTCGTCGGCCTCGCGCGGATCTTCGACGGTCAGTCGGCGTACGTCCAGATCCCGGACAGCAACGCGTGGAGCCAGCCGACCACTGGCGCCCTGACGGTGGAGTTCTGGATGCGGCCGGACGCGCTCGTCTTCCCGCACGAGGAGGGCTCGGGGTACGTCTGGATCCTCGGCAAAGGCGAGCCCGGCCGGTACGAGTGGAGCTTCCGGATCTACGGGCAGGACAACCGCGAGAGCCCGAACCGCGGCAACCGGGTCGGCTTCTACGCGTACAACCCGCAGGGCGGGGAGGGCGCGGGCGCCGAGTTCCAGGACACGGTCGTCGCGGGGCAGTGGATCTACGTCGTCGGCGAGCTGACCTCGACCGGCGTGAAGATCTACCGCGACGGCACCCTCCGCCAGGGCCCGCCCGCGCGGGCGACGCTCTACGCGAATCCCGCGTACCGAATCCACATGGCGCACGGCTCGGCGCCGCTCCGCATCGGGACGCGCGACTTCCACAGCTGGTTCCTCGGCGCGGTCGACGAGGTCGCCATCTACCCGCGGCTCCTCTCCGACGCCGAGATCCAGCAGCACTACCAGCTCGCGCTCGCGGAGAATCCCGGGCTGGCCGCGCCGCACTCGTAGGATTCGCCTTGTGGACTACGCGCGGGAGTTCCCGTCCCTCGAGCTCGACCGCCCGGCCGAGCGCATCCTGCGGCTGACGCTCCGCGCGCCCGGGCGGCTGAACGCGGTCAGCGAGGCGGCGCACGGCGACCTCGCGCGCGTCTGGCTCGCGATCGCGCAGGACGAGGAGACGCGGGCGGTCGTCGTCCGCGGCGCCGACGGCGCGTTCTCGTCGGGCGGCGACCTCGACATGGTGCTCGCGATCGCAAACGACGCCGAGACGCGGCGCCGCATCTTCCACGAGGCGCGCGACCTCGTCTACAACATGCTCGCCTGCCCGCAGCCGATCGTCTCGGCGATGACCGGGCCGGCCGTCGGCGCCGGCCTCGTCGTCGGGCTGCTCGCGGATGTCTCGATCGCGTCGCCGAACGCGCGCATCCTCGACGGCCACACGAAGCTCGGTGTCGCCGCCGGCGACCACGCCGCGATCGTCTGGCCCCTGCTCGTCGGGATGGCGAAGGCGAAGTACCACCTGCTCCTCAACGAGCCGCTGAACGGCGAGGAGGCCGAGCGGCTCGGGCTCGTCTCGCTCTGCGTGCCGGAGGAGGAGCTGGAGGCGAAGGCGCTCGAGATCGCGGAGCGGCTCGCGTCGGGCGCGCAGGCGGCGATCCGGCACACGAAGCTCGCCCTGAACGACTGGCTGCGGATGGCAGGCCCGATCTTCGACACCTCGCTCGCCCTAGAGTTCATGGACATGGCCGGTCCGGACGTGCACGAGGGCGTGGCGGCGATCCGCGAGAAGCGGCCGCCGAGGTTCGCATGAACGAGGCGCAGCTCCGCGAGCGGCTCGGCGAACCGTCCGCGATCGTCCAGCGGAAGATCGCCGACCGGCTCAACGACCTCACCCGCAAGTTCGTCGAGCGCTCGCCCTTCGTCTGCGTCGCGACGGGCCGCCCCGACGGCGGCCTCGACGTCTCGCCGCGCGGCGACCCGGCGGGCTTCGTCCGCATCCTCGACGAGCGGACGCTGCTGCTCCCCGACCGGCCCGGGAACAAGCTCGCCGACACGCTCTCGAACGTGATCGCGGACGACCGGATCGCGCTGCTCTTCCTCATCCCGGGCATCGGCGACACCTTCCGCGTGAACGGCCGAGGCCGCATCGTCGACGACCCGGAGCTGCTCGCGGAGAGCGCGGTCGACGGGAAGGCGCCGGAGCTCGGGATCCTGATCGAGATCGAGGAGGCGTTCACGCAGTGCCCGAAGGCGCTCGTCCGGTCCGACCTCTGGAACCCGGAGCGCCACGTCGACCGCTCGGAGCTTCCGAGCGCCGGCGAGATCCTCCGCGCCGTCGCCGATCCCGAGCTCGACGTGGAGACGTACGAGCGCGAGCGGGACGAGCGGTACGCGCGCCGCGAGGGCCTCTACTAGCGCTGGCGTTCCCACGCGTCGAGCAGCTGCTCGACGTTGCGGCGCTGCGCGTCGCTGAACTCGAACCCCGCCAGCAGCCGCCGCGCCTCGGAGACGTCGTCGTTCTCGACCGCCGCCTCGAGATGCTCGCGCATCGGGATCGGCTGCCGCAGCTGCCTGCGCAGCCAGCGGAGAAGGCTCACTTGAGCGGCTTCCACATGGGCGGTGACGGGCTCGAACCGCCGACCCCCTGCTTGTAAGGCAGGTGCTCTCCCAGCTGAGCTAACCGCCCGGGTCGCCGGGAACGGTACTAGGCGAGAACGTCGAGCAGGCTGCGCGTCGTCTGGTCGGCCGCCCGCACGACCTGCGCGTTCGCGGCGTAGAGGATCGGCGCCTGCGCGACGGCGACCATGTCCTCGACCAGTCCGCCGAGCGCCGGGACGAAGCCGGGCGTGTTCGTGTTCGCCACGTCGTTCGCGGCCACGTCGAGCTGCAGCGACGCCGCCTGCATCCCCGACAACGCGCTCCCGATCGCGCTCATGCGGGAGGGATCGGCGCGACCCAAGCCGCGCGCGATCCCTCGCGCGGAGCTATCGCTCCTCGAGCTTCAGCGCGGCGGAGTTGATGCAGTAGCGCAGCCCGGTCGGGTGCGGCCCGTCGGGGAAGACGTGTCCGAGGTGGCCGCCGCAGTTGGAGCACATGACCTCGGTGCGCACCATCCCGTGGGTGGTGTCGACCTCCTCGTCGATCGCCTCCTCGCTCGCGGGCGCGTAGAACGCCGGCCAGCCGCAGCCCGAGTCGTACTTCGCGTCGGACTCGAACAGCTCCGCCCCGCAGCCGGCGCACCGGTACGTCCCCGGCTCGAAGACGAAGTCGTATTCGCCCGTGAACGGCGGCTCCGTTCCTTTCCGGCGCAGGACGTGGAACTGCTCGGGCGTCAGCTCCGCCTGCCACTGCTGCTCGCTCTTCTCGATCTTCGGCATGGGACGAGCGTAGCCGCGGGCTCCTTACGGCGAGATAAAACGTAGGCATGAGCAAGGCGGACGCGACCGAGCGCGTGCGGCGGCTGTGCCTCGCGCTGCCGGAGACGAGCGAGCGGCTCAGCCACGGGACGCCGAGCTTCTTCGTCCAGGAGAAGCGCTGCTTCCTGATGCTCTGGGACAACCACCACGGCGACGGGATCTTCGGCTTCTGGTCGGCCGCGCCGCCGGGGAACCAGGAGCTGCTGATCGAGGCCGACCCGGAGCGGTTCTTCCGGCCGCCCTACGTCGGCCACCGCGGCTGGCTCGGCGTCAGGCTCGACCGGGCCGTCGACTGGGACGAGATCGCCGGCATCGTCGAGGATGCCTGGGCGACCGTCGCGCCGAAGAAGGTCCTAGCGTCCCTGGACATCGACGCGGATCGAGACGACGCCCGCTGACGGGTCGTCGGTCGCGATCCGGATCTCGCCCGTGATCGCGCCCGCGTGGGGGCGGAGAGCGAGGCGCAGGGTCCCAGTCGCGCCCGCGCCGATCAGGAGGGAGGAGGGCGTGACGGCGAGCCAGGGCGGCGCCGAAGCGAGCCGCACCTTCAGCGACCCGGTGCCGGCGTCGCCGAGGACGAGCCTCTGCGTCCGGACGCCGCTCTTGAAGACGACCGGGCGCAGCGCGAGCGCCAGCCGCGGCAGCGTCGGGGCCGACAGCGTCGGCGTGGAGGGCGCGGCGACGCCGACGGTCGGCGGGATCGGGACAGGCTTTCCGGTCAGCTGCCCGAGCGCGGCGGCCACGTCGATCAGCGGCGTCGTGATCCGGTTCCGGGGGTCGGTGATCGGGAGCCCCGTGGTCTTCAGGACGCTCTCGAGCGCGTCCGGCGTCAGCGCCGGGTCCGCG
>JAFAIV010000029.1 GCA_019236545.1 Actinomycetota bacterium
GCGAGCGCGGCGTTCCCGACGAAGCTCCGGTCGACGCGCCGGAACGCCTGCACGACGAAGCCGAGGCACGCCCACGCGAAGAGCGCGAGCCCGATGATCCCGTTCTCGGCCGCGACCGTCACGGGCGTGTCGTGCGACGCGGCCGTCTTCAGGCGCGCGCCCTTGAGGTGGAGCCGCTTCGCGTACGCGTGCTTGAAGCCGCCGACGCCGACACCTGTGGCCGGGTGCGCCTCGGCGATGCGGATGCCCTGGTAGACGAGGCTCGCGCGCCCGCTCGTCGCGCTGTTCAGCCCGTGTCTCGTGTGGTGGACGAGGACGCGCCGCACCGTCGGCTGCGCGACGACGAGACCGCCCAGCACGGCGGCGGCGACGACAACGGCGAGGAGCGCGCGCCAGCGCCACGCGACGATCGCGATCCCGACGACGCCGACGAGGAGCGCGCCGAAGCTGGACTGCGAGAACGAGACGAGCAGCCCGAGCCACGCGACGACGACGAACGCGGTCGCCACCCAGGCCCAGCGCAGCGACCGGCCGCGGACGATCAGGACGACCGCTGGGATCAGCGCGACGACGAGGAAGCGCCCGTAGATCGACGGGTCCCAGAAGACCGAGTTGACGCGGAAGAACGCGGCATACGCGTTCGACGTGATCACCTTCGGGTTCTGGAAGACGTTGCGGGTGTCGTACTGGTAGAGCCCGATGACCGCGAAGACGACCGCCATCGCCGCCAGCTCGCCGAGCAGGATCTTCAGCCGCGTCGAGCTCCGCGGGAGCCGCGCGATCGCCAGCGCGAGGACGGCGAACGGCACGTAGAACGCGAGCGCCTCGATCGCGCCCTCGTGGACGTCCTGCGTCCAGGCGAGCGACAGACCGACCCAGGCGACGAACCACGCGAGCGGCTTCGACGCCACGCCGAGCTCGAGCGAGCGGCCGTCGCCGCGGACGAGCTCCCAGCCGAGCCGCATCGCCGCGCCGACCGCGACCGCGTAGAGCGGCACGAGCAGCTGGTGGCCGAGCAAGCCGAGGCGCACCGGGACGAACGCCAGCGTTCCGTACGCGACGAGCCACGGCTCGCGGCCGAGGAGCCAGGCGAGGCCGCCGCCGACCGCGAGACCGCCGAGGCCAGCGCCGAGCAGCTCCGCGGGCTTGTGCGGGGCGAGCGCGGCGATCAGGAGGATCGTCCCGAGCGTCGCGAACCCGAGCCCGGCGATCCTGTTCGCGCGCTCGCGGGCGCCGATCAGCACGGCCAGCCCGCCGAGCCCGACCGGCCCCGCGATCCGCGCGAGCTCGATCACTTGCCGCCGCCGCTGACGACGACGGTCGCGCGCGCGGTGTGCCCGCGCTCCGTGAGCACGAGCGCGTAGGAGCCCGCGCCCGCGGGCGCTGCGAGCTTCAGGGCCGCCTTGCCGCTCTTCCCGTGCCGGTGCCCGAGCGTCCAGGTGTACCGCGGCGAGTCGGTCGCCACGTGGACGACGAAGGTCGCTCCCGGCCGCGTCCGCACGCGCGAGGGCGCCACCGCGATGTAGCGGACGTCGACCTGCACCTGCTTCCGCTTCGCCACCGGCGTCTGGTTGCCGGCGAGGTCGACCGCGCCGACGGCGAGCGTGTAGCTCCCCGCCTTCAGCGGGACGCCGCCGACGACGCCGTACCACGTGACGCTGTCGGTCGGCTTCCTGAAGCGGCCGCGGATCAGCAGATGGTCGCCGAGGTAGACGAGCACGTGCGCCGGCTCGCTGAGCTTGTAGCCGATCTTCACCGAGTCGCCGACGTGGTCGCCGTCGGGCGAGACGGACGGCCGCGAGAGCGTGACGGAGACGACCGCCGGCGGCTTCGTGTCGAGCGAGATCCGGTTCGGCATCAGGATCGTCCGGTGCTGGCGTCCGAGGTGGATCTGCGGCTGGTAGATCCCGTCCGGCGCGCGCGTGCCCTCGTCGGTCCGGCCGTCCCAGACGAAGGAGACGTGGCCCTTCGGCTCACGCCGCCCGGACGCGAGCGTGGCGACGACGTGCCGGTGCGCGTCGACGATCTGCAGCGTCAGGTCGTCCGCCCGACGGAGCTTGAACGCGACGGTCGCCTTCCCCCGCGCGCACGAGCACACGGGCGAGAGCGTCTTCGAGACGAACGTCCCGTAGACCGGGCTCTTCACGAGCTTGAGCCGCTCGGTGACGGCGAAGGCGGCCGCGGTGGCGATCAGGAGGCCCATCAGGACGGCCGTCGACAGAACCCGCTGCAAAGCTCCGCGATTGTACGGACGGCGTGTTAAGCGCGTTCGACGGTCGGGCGAGCGCGCGGCGCGGTCAGCCAGGCGCGGACGCCGTACGCCGCCAGCCCGGCGCCGAGCGCGCACAGCCCGACGACCAGGATCCACGTCGACTCGGGCACGTTCAGCAGCTTGACGCCGCTGAGGACGAGGATCGTCCCGAGCGCGATCCGCAGCGCGATGTCGGGCAGCTTCAGCGTGAACCGGCTCGTGAGCAGGATGCCGGGGATCGAGCCGAGCAGCAGCCACGCGGTCGCGTGGAAGTCGACGTTGCCCGAGATCACGTGCCCGATGCCGGCGACCCAGAGCAGCGCCGCGGCGTGGAAGATGTCCGTGCCGACGATCTTCGGCATCGTCAGGGGGTAGACGAGCACCATCACGAGCCCGAAGAACGTGCCGCTGCCGACCGACGTGAGGCCGACGACGAAGCCGAAGACGGCGCCGATCGCGACGGCGATGATCTTGTCGCGGCGCTGGAGCACGAACGGCGCATCGCTCGGCTGGATCCCGCGCTTGACGAACGCCTTGGCGAGGAAGCCGATCCCGCCCGCGACGAGCGCCGCGCCGACGGCGTAGCCCTCGACGGTCTGGGCGTTCGCGTAGTGGTGCTTGATCGCGGTCGCAGCGGCGACGCCGAGCAGCGACATCGGCCCGGAGCCGAGGAACATCCACGTGGCGAGCCGCAGGTGCACCGTGCCGAGCTGTCGGTGCCGGACGGCGCCGAAGCTCTTGAAGATCGCGCCGTGGAAGATGTCCGTGCCGACCGCGTACGTCGGCTGGAAGCCGAAGATGATCACGAGGATCGGCGTCATCAACGACCCGCCGCCCATCCCGGTCATGCCGACGATCCCCCCGAGCAGGAGACCGGTGAGCGTGAACTGCCAGGTCACGAAGCTATAACGACCATCCCCGCGCCGACGGTCTCGTTCGTCGCCTCGTCGAGCAGGATGAACGCGCCGGTGGCGCGGTTCTCCGCGTACGGGTCGACGCAGAGCGGCTCGGACAGCCGCAGCCGCACGACGCCGATGTCGTTCAGGCCGAGCCGCTCCGGCGCAGGCGTGTCCACGAGCATGTGGACGTCGACGACCGAGACGAGCTCGTCCACGATCGCGCGCACCGAGCGCGTCGTGTGCTTGACCGCGAGCCGCGCGCCCGGCTCGAGCGGCCGGTCGCTCATCCAGCAGACGCGCGCCTCGACCTCGCGCGCGACGACGGGCGGCGCGGCCGGGTCGGCGAGCATGTTCCCGCGGGACACGTCGAGGTCGTCCGCGAGCCGGATCGTGACCGACTGCGGCGGTACCGCCGCGTCGAGCGGCCCGTCGGCCGTCTCGACGGCCTCGACCCGCGTCCGCAGGCCGGCCGGAAGCACGACGACCTCGTCCCCCGCGCGCCAGACGCCGCCCGCGACCTGGCCCGCGTAGCCGCGGTAGTCGTGGTGCTCGTCGGACATCGGGCGGATCACCCACTGCACCGGGAAGCGGCGCGCGTCGAGGTCGCGGTCGCCGGCGATCTCCACCGACTCGAGGTGCTCGAGCACGGTCAGGCCCTCGTACCAGGGCATGTTCGCGGAGCCGTCGACGATGTTGTCCCCGTGGAGCGCCGAGACCGGGATCACCTTCAGGTCGGGGAGGCCGAGCGCCGACAGCTCGCCGGCGATCTCGTCGAAGCGCTCCTGCGACCAGTCGACGAGGTCCATCTTGTTGACCGCGACGACGACGTGCGGGACGCGCAGGATCCGGAGGATGTACGCGTGGCGGCGCGTCTGCTCGACGACGCCCTGGCGCGCGTCGACGAGGACGATGCCGAGGTCGGCGGTCGAGGC
>JAFAIV010000099.1 GCA_019236545.1 Actinomycetota bacterium
GCGACGGGCGCGACCCGCAGCTCCTCGCTCGGGCGCATGTACATCGCGCGGACGATGCCGAGGTAGTAGTAGAGGCTGACGAGCGTGGCGAGGACGCCGACGATCACCAGCCACGTCCACCCGTGCCGGTACGCGGCCGAGAAGACATAGAACTTCCCGACGAAGCCGCCGCCGAGCGGCAGCCCGGCGAAGGCGAAGAGGAAGAACCACATCGCGACGCCGAGGAACGGCCGCTCCCAGCCGAAGCCGGCGAGGTTCTCCAGCGTCACCGGCTCGCCGAGCTCGCGCTCTCGCGCGGCGACGACCGCGAACGAGCCGAACGCCATCGCCGCGTATGGGATCAGGTAGTACATGAGCGCCCGCCCGCCGAGCGCCGTCCCGACGCTGAGGCCGATCAGCATGAAGCCGGCGTGCGAGATCGACGAGTACGCGAGGATCCGCTTCACGTTCTTCTGCACGAGCGCGGCGAAGTTGCCGATCACGAGCGACGCGACCGCCACCCCCGCGAAGGCCCACGTCCAGAGCCGCGAGTCCTGCGGGAACGCCGTCTGCATGACGCGCATCGCCAGCGCGAACGCCGCCACCTTCGTCGCCGCCGCCATGAAGGCGGTCACCGTCGTCGGCGCGCCCTGGTAGACGTCCGGCGTCCACATGTGGAACGGCGCGGACGAGGACTTGAACCCGAGCCCCGCGATGATCAGCGCCAGCCCGAGCGCGAGCAGCGTGTCCTTCGACAGGCCGAGCGCGCCGATCTGGTGCGTGATGCCGACGAAGTCGATCCGGCCGGTCGCCGCGTAGACGAGCGCCGACCCGAAGAGCAGCGCCGCCGAGCCGAACGAGCCGACGACGAGGTACTTCAGCCCGGCCTCGAGCGAGCCCTCGAGGTCGTAGTCGATCGCGCACATGACGTAGAGCGCGATCGAGAACCACTCCAGGCCGAGGAAGAGCACCATCAGGTTCGCGGCGCCGACGAAGAAGGCCATGCCGCCCGCGCACGCGAGCAGGAGCGCGAAGAACTCCGCGATGTGGTCGTCCCGCCGCTCGGCCGGCGCGTTCCAGCCCGGCACGTGCTCGACCGCGAGGAGCGTCGTCGCGAGGCCGACGCCGCAGATGATCGCCTGCGCGAGCGCGGTCCAGCGGTCGCGGTAGAACGAGTTCGCGATCACGCGGTGGGGGTCGGCGCTGTCGACGTAGAGCCAGATCGACGTGACGAGGCCGCCCGCGAACGCCAGGCCGGAGACGGTGGCGCCGACCGGCCGCCGCCACGAGCGCGGCACGAGGACCGCCGCGAGCAGCGCAACGAACGACGCGCCGAGCAGCACGAGGATCGTCGAGAGCGCGAACCAGTCGACGTGCGGCGTGTGGATCACTTGAACTGCCCCTGGACGACGGCGGTCGGGTCGTCACCGGCGAACGAGTGGTGGCTGATGCCCGCCGGCCAGAAGGAGAGCAACAGCAGCGCCGCGACGAGCGGCACGATCAGCGAGACCTCACCGGGCCGCAGGTCCATCGCCTCGTCGGAGACCGTCGAGCCGCGGGCCTCGTGCAGGACGCCGGAGATCATCCGCAGCATGTACATCGCCGCGAGCACGATCGCGCCGGCGCCGATCGCCGCCCACCACCACGCGCGCTGGAAGACGCCCGCGAGGATGAGGAACTCGCCGGCGAAGTTCGCCGAGCCGGGCACCGCGAGCGAGATGACACCGGTCGTCATCAGCAGCGTCGCGAGCACGGGGCGGCCCTTCGCCATGCCGCCGAGAAGCGCGAACTCGCCCGTCGACGTCCGCCGCTCCACCGTGCCGGCGAGCAGGAACAGCGAGGTCGAGACGAGCCCGTGAGCGACCATCTGCAGCACGGCGCCGTCGAGGCCGAGGTTCGTCCCGGCGAAGAGCCCGAACGTGATCAGGCCCGACTGCGCCATCGACGAGTAGGCGACGACGCCGCGGACGTCGCGCGACCGGAACGCCAGCAGCGACCCGTAGACGAGCGCTGCGGCCGCGAGCGCGAGGATCGCCGTCCGGTAGTAGCTCGTCGGGTCGGGGAACTTCGCGATCGCGATTCGCAGCATCCCGTACGTCCCCGCCTTGGCGATCACGCCCGAGAGCACGGCGCTCACCTCCGGCGGCGCCTCGCGGTACGTGTCCGGAAGCCAGCCGTGGAACGGGAACAGCGGCGCCTTGATGACGAAGGCGACCATGAAGCCGAGGAAGAGCCAGCGGCTGATCGACGCCGGCGCGTCGACGAGGTCGAACGTCCCGACCTGCAGGCCGTAGACGATCACCGCGGCCAGCATCAGCAGCGAGCCGGCCATCGTGTAGAGGACGAACTTCAGCGTCGCTCCCATCCGGCCGGCGCCGCCCCAGACGCCGATCAGGACGTAGAGCGGGATCAGCATCGCCTCGAAGAAGGCGTAGAAGAGCAGCATGTCCTGCGAGACGAAGACGCCGACGACCGAGCCCGTCAGGAAGAGCATCAGCCCGAAGTAGGCGCGCGGCCGGTCGCGGCCGACCCAGAAGCCGTAGGCGACGGCCGCCGCCATGCATACGACCGACAGGCCGACGAGCCAGAGCGAGAACGCGTACTCGCCCACGTGGTACGAGACGTGCAGGTCGGGGATCCACGACGCCCGCTCCGAGAACTGGAGCCCGCTCTTCCCGAAGTCGAACCGCGCCGCCTGCTCGATCCAGAGCCCGACCTCGGCGAGCGAGACGAGCACCGCCAGAGACCCGACGGCGTAGCGCGACAGCGGCAGCGCCCAGAGGACGAGCGCCGTGCCGATCGGCAGCCAGATGAGGACGGAGGTGACGGCGCCGGAGCCCATCTACTTCACCAGGAGGAAGACGAGGCCGACGATGGCCGCCCCGGTCGCGAGGAAGAAGACGTAGGTGCGCAGGAGACCGGTCTGGACGCGGCTGGCGGCGCCGCCGGCGTCGAGCGCGGTCTGGCCGAGGTCGGGGCCCGTCGGGAGGATGACCTGCTCCTCGAGGTCGCGGGTCAGCCAGTTCGCGAGGCCGGACGCGGGCCGATAGAAGAGCGCGTCGTAGAGCTCGTCCGCGTAGAACTTGTGCTCGAGCAGGTTGCGGAGCGCGGGCACGGCCGGGACGCGCAGCGTCTCCTCCGAGTAGACGGCCCACGCGATCGCGATCCCGATCAGGCCGGCGGCGACCGTCACCGCGGAGGTGACGTACTCCTGCGTGTTCGTCGGCTCGGCGGCGGCGAGCGTCCGCGCGGCCGGCTCGAGCCACGTCGTGACGTAGTGCCAGCGCGGCGCCCACTGGATCCAGCCGCCGACCGTCGCCAGCACGGCGAGGATCCCGACCGGCACGAGCATCGTCCACGGCCCTTCCTTGCCGTGGTGCTTGTGCAGGTGCTCGCGGACGAACGGGCTCGGCTCGCCCGGGAAGACGATGAACCAGAGCCGGAACGTGTAGATGCCCGTCAGCAGCGCGCCGACGACGCCGCTCGCCCAGAACACCTTTCCGTACCAGCCGATGTTCAGCGTCGAGGCGATGATCGAGTCCTTCGAGAAGAAGCCGCTGAACGGCGGGATGCCGACGAGCGCGAGCGCGCCGACGAGGAAGCACCACTTCGTCAGCGGCATCAGCCGCCCGATCCCGCGCATCTGGCGGATGTCCTGCTCGCCGCCGAGGGCGTGGATGAGGACGCCGGCCGCCATGAAGAGCAGCGCCTTGAAGAAGGCATGCGTCATCAGGTGGAACATCCCGCTCGCGTAGGCGCCGACGCCAGCGCCCATGAACATGTAGCCGATCTGCGACATCGTCGAATACGCGATGACGCGCTTGATGTCGGTCTGGACGAGCGCGATCAG
>JAFAIV010000203.1 GCA_019236545.1 Actinomycetota bacterium
CAGGGCCGGTGCGGACGTTCTTCCGGGTCGTGCTCCCGCTCGCGCGCGGCGGGCTCGCGGCCGGGGAGGCGCTGGCGTTCGCGCGCGGGCTCGGCGAGTTCGGCGCCACGATCATGTTCGCGGGCTCGCTCCAGGGCGTCACGCAGACCCTCCCGCTCGCCATCTACCAGGAGTTCGCGGTCAACTTCGACGTGACGCTCGCGATGAGCGCGCTCCTCGTCGTCGTCAGCGCCGCGCTCCTCGTCGCGCTGAAATTCGGACTCCAGTGGCAGCCCTCCAGGCGAACTTCGCGCTTCCTCTTCGCTCCTTCGAGCTAGCCCTCTCGCTCGAGGTCGCCGGCACGACCGCGCTCGTCGGGCCGTCGGGCGCCGGCAAGACGTCGATGCTCCGGGTGATCGCCGGGCTCGTACGGCCGCCGCGCGGTCGAGTGGCGTTGGGCGAGGAGGTGTGGCTCGACACCGAGCGCGGCGTCGCGCTGCCACCGGAGGAGCGCCGGGTCGGGCTCGTCTTCCAGGAGTACGCGCTCTTCCCGCACCTGAGCGTCCGGCGGAACGTCGCCTACGGCGCGGGTGGGCGGCCGGTCGACGAGCTGCTCGAGCGGTTCCGGATCGCGCACCTCGCGGACGCGCGCCCGGGCGAGCTCTCGGGCGGCGAGCGCCAGCGCGTCGCGCTCGCCCGTGCGCTCGCGCGCGAGCCGGAGGTGCTCCTCCTCGACGAGCCGCTCGCCGCGCTCGACGCGCACACAAGGACAGCGGTGCGGGCGGAGCTTGCGGAGCTGCTGCGCGGCCTCGGCCTGCCGGCGCTCCTCGTGACGCACGACTACGAGGACGCGGCGGCGCTCGCGGACGAAGTCGGCGTCCTCGTCGACGGCTCGCTGCGCCAGCTCGCGTCGCCGGCGGAGCTCGTCGCGCGGCCTCGGGACGGGTTCGTGGCGGCGTTCACCGGGGCGAACCTCCTCCACGGCCGCGCGCGGCGCGACGGCGGCTCGCTGACGACGGTGCGGCTCGAGAGCGGCGACGAGGTCTTCTCGGCCGACGAGGCGGAGGGCGAGGTCGGCGTCGTCGTCTACCCGTGGGAGGTCTCGGTCTCGCGGACGCATGAGGCGGAGCTCGGCTCCGCGCTGAACGTCGTCCGCGGCGAGGTCGGGTCGGTGGTCGAGGTCGCGAACCGCGTCCGCGTCCGAGTCGGGCCGCTGACGGCGGAGGTGACGACCGCGTCGGCGGAGCGGCTCGAGCTCGGGCGCGGCGGCGTCGCCTACGCGACGTTCAAGGCAACGGGGACGCGGCTCGTCCCGCTCTAGGCCGAGCGCGACTCGGGGAAGCGCGGCAGGCCGTCGTCCGGGATCGGCTCCCACACGGCCGCGTAGGCGACGAACTGGTGCCACGCGGGGCGGACGCCGGGATCGCCGTCGACCGTCCCGAGGCGCACGGAGAGCCGGTCGGGCTCCTCCGGATGCCGGCTCCAGAGCGCGCTCCCGCAGGTCGAGCAGAAGCACTTCGGCCAGCCGCCGTCGCCGGGGTCCCAGCAGCGGATCAGCTCCTCGCCGGCGACCACGCGCAACGATCCGGGGACGATCCTCCCCGACGCCGATGCCGCGCTGCCAGTCCTCCGCTGGCAGCGCGTGCAGTGGCAGTACCCCGCGGCTTCGAAGGGCTCCGAGATCTCGTACCGGACGCCGCCGCAGAGGCAGCGGCCGGTTACCACTTCGAGCGCCGGCCCTTCCTCGAGGAGTAGACGAGCTTCGCGCGGCCCGGCTTCATGCCGGATGCCTCGAACTTCTCGCGGTGCCCGAGGAGGGCGGCGACGCGGCCGACCTCGCCCTGCTGCTCGGGAAGGACGAGCGTGACGCCGCGTCCCTCCCGGCCGGCGCGGCCGGTGCGGCCGACGCGGTGGACGTAGCCCTTGCCGTCCTCCGGCGGGTCGTAGTTGATCACGTGGCTGATGTCGTCCAGGTCGAGGCCCCGGGCGGCCACGTCCGTGGCGATCAGGGTCGTGACCTTGCCGTTGCGGAAGCGGTCGAGGGCGCGCTCGCGCTGGCTCTGGGACATGTCCCCGTGCATCGCGGCGGCCTCCACCCCGCGCCCGCGGAGCTTCTGCGCGAGCCGGTCGGCGCCGCGCTTCGTGCGGACGAAGACGAGCGCCAGCTCGCGGTCGGTCTCGAGGAGCTCCACGAGCCGGTCGAGCTTGTCGTCCATGGTGACCGCGACGAAGTCGTGCTCGACCTCGCCGCTCGAGTGCCGCTCCGACGGGAGCTGCGCCTCGAAGCGCGACGGCGCCGTCGTGAAGCGGCGGGCCAGCTCGCCGATCTCGCCGTCGAGCGTCGCGGAGAAGAGCATCGTCTGCCGCTGCTCGGGAAGCCGGTCGACGATCCGCTCGACCTGCGGCAGGAAGCCCATGTCGAGCATCCGGTCGGCCTCGTCGAGGACGAGGATCCGGATCGCGTCGAGGGAGATGAGCCGGCGCTGCGCGAGGTCGTGCAGGCGGCCGGGCGTCGCGACGACGACGTGCGCGCCGCGGAGGCGCTTGGCCTGGGCCGCGACCGGGACGCCGCCGTAGGCGACCCCGACCGAGATGCCGAGGGGCGCCCCGACGAGCGTCAGCTCCTCGGTGACCTGGACGGCGAGCTCGCGCGTCGGCACGAGGACGAGCGCGGCGGGCTTGCGGTCGTCGGGCGAGACGAGCTCGACCACGGGCAGCCCGAAGGCGAGCGTCTTGCCCGACCCCGTCGGCGCCTTGCCGAGGATGTCGCGCCCCGCGAGCGCGTCGGGAATGACGAGGGACTGGATGCGGAACGGCTCGACGATGCCGCGGTCGGCGAGGCTCGCCTCGACCTCCGCGCTCACGCCGAGCGCGCCGAAAGACTGCGTCATGCTGTGTTTCCTCTCTGTTGGCTCGAGCTGATTCGAGATGCAGTCTCGAATCGCGAGCCTGGATCTCACGGGACGGCGGTCGCCGTCCGTCACACCACTGTAGCTGCGTTATCGGCGGTTCAGTGGCTTTTTCCTTCCTGGACGAGCTGCTCGGTGCAGTCCGGGCAGATCGTGTGGGAGGCAGGGAGCGCCGTCCCGCGGCGGCTCGTCAGGCGCTCGGCCTCGTCGCCGTCCACCCATTCCTCGCCGAGCGTGACCCGGCCGCACCACGCGCAGCGCCGGAGCATCCCCTCCGGTTGGCGCGCGAGCCGGACGCCGGCGGTGACGACGCGGGAGCGGCTGACCGCAGCCTCGGCCGCCGCGACCGCGGCCCGAGCGCGGTGCATCAAGCGTCGCCGCAGAGCCGCCTCGAGGTCTCTCTCCTCCGGCTCCATCCCCCGCGCAAGGATAGTTCCGTTTTCCGGCGAGCGACAACGGGGACGCCGGGAGGATGGACGAGCGGGCCGAGCGCCTGGTCGTCGTCGGCGCCTCGGCCGGCGGGGTCGAGGCTCTGACGGAGCTCGTGGGAGGTCTTCCGGCGGGCCTGAACGCGGCCGTCGCCGTGGTGCTGCACCTGCCCGCGGGCGCGCAGAGCCGCCTGCCGCAGATCCTCGGCCGGGCGGGGCCGCTGCGGGCGGTCGCCGCCGAGGACGGCCTGCCCCTCGAGCGGGGCCACATCTACGTCGCGCCGCCCGACCACCACCTCGTGATCCGCGACCGCGAGTGCCGCGTCGTCACCGGGCCGCACGAGAACGGCGTGCGCCCGTCCGTCGACGTGCTCTTCCGGAGCGCCGCGCTCGCCTACGGGCCGGGCACGGTCGGCGTCGTCCTCTCCGGCGCGCGCGACGACGGGGTCGCGGGCGCGAACGCGATCGAGCAGCGGGGCGGCTGCGTCCTCGTCCAGGACCCGGACGAGGCGGCCTTCTCGGGGATGCCGTCCGAGACCCTCTCCCGCGACCACCCCGACGCCGTGCTGCCGCTCGCAGCGCTGGCTGGGGCGATCGTGCGGGCGGTCGGCGACCTGTCCACGGAGGAAGCCATGAGCGACAATCCAGGAGACGAGATGAGCGTGGAGACGGAGTACGCGATGCTGGAGGCCGACACGATCGGCCGCAGCGCGCCGCCCGGCCGCCCGTCGCCCTTCACGTGCCCCGCCTGCGGCGGCGTCCTCTGGGAGTCCGAGGACGACGAGCAGCTCCGCTTCCGCTGCCGCGTCGGCCACGCGTTCAGCGCCGAGGCGGCCGTGGACGAGGAGGGCGCCGCCCTCGAGGACGCGCTCTGGACGGCGCTGCGCGCGCTGCGCGAGCGGGCCGACCTCTCGGACCGGATCGTGCGGCGGCTCGGGGACAACGGCGCCGCGCCGCAGAGCCGGAGGCGCTTCGAGGCGATCGCGCGCGAGTCGCGCGAGAAGGCGGAGGTGATCCGCCGTGTCCTCGCGGGGAGCGACCGCGGCGAGACCTGAGGCCCCGGTCGACATCGTCGCCGTCGTCGGCTCGGCGGGAGCCGTCGGCGCGATGGCGAGCGTCCTCGGAGGCCTCCCGGCGAGCCTGCCCGCGGCGGTCCTCCTCGTCCTCCACCTGATGCCGCAGCGGTCGACGGTGTTGCCGCAGGTGCTCGCGCGCTCGACCTACCTCGACGTCGACCAGGCCGCCGACGGCGAGCCGATCCAGCCGGGCCGGGTCTACGTCGCCCCACCCGACACCCACACGATCGTCGGTGAGGACGGCCTCCTCCACCTCGATCGCTCCGCCCTCGTCCACCACGTCCGCCCGAGCGCCGACGTGCTCCTGCTCTCGCTCGCCTCGAGCGGGATGGCCGCCCGTTCGGTCGTCGTCGTCCTCTCCGGGACGGGGATCGACGGAGCCGCCGGCGCCGCCGCGGTGAAGCGGGCGGGCGGCACGGTGCTCGCCCAGGACGAGGAGACGTCGCAGTACTTCGGGATGCCGGGAGCCGCGATCCTCGCGGGTGGCGTCGACCGCGTGCTTCCTCTGCGCGAGATCGCCCCCGCCGTGATCGAATGTCTCCTGACTCCCGCATGAGCACCGGCCCCGATCCCGAGTTCGAGCAGCTCCTCGAGTACGTCCGCGACACGCGCGGCTTCGACTACGCCGGCTACCGGCGCCCGACGCTCATGCGCCGCTTCGAGAAGCGGATGCAGTCCGTCCACGTCGACGGCTGGGGCGCGTACCGCTCCTTCCTCGAAGGCCACCCCGACGAGTTCAACGAGCTCTTCAACACGATCCTGATCAACGTCACGGGCTTCTTCCGCGACCGCGAGACCTGGGACGTCGTCGCCGCCGACGTGATCCCGAAGCTGCTCGAGGCGCGCGACGAGGAGATGCCGCTGCGCGTCTGGTCGGCGGGCTGCGCGTCCGGGGAGGAGCCGTACACGCTCGCGATGCTGCTCGCGGAGGCGCTCGGCGAGGAGGAGTTCCGGCGCCGCGTGAAGATCTACGCGACCGACATCGACGAGGAGGCGCTCGCCGAGGCGCGCGAGGCGAACTACCCGGCGAAGGCGCTCCAGGCCGTCCCGCCCGGGCTCCGCGCGCGCTACTTCGTCGAGGCCAACCACGGCTGGGCGTTCCGCAACGACCTCCGCCGCAGCGTCATCTTCGGACGCAACGACCTCCACCGCGACCCGCCGATCTCGCGCGTCGACCTGCTCCTCTCGCGGAACACGCTCATGTACTTCGGGACCGACGTCCAGGCGCGGATCCTCGCGAACTACTACTTCGCGCTGAACCGCGGCGGCTTCCTCGTCGTCGGGAAGGCCGAGGCGCTGCAGAGCGGCCGCCGCTTCTTCGTCCCGTACGACCTGAAGCGCCGGATCTTCGTGAAGGACGGCTCGCTCGAGCCCGCCTTCCGGGTGCCGCGCCTGCCGGCGCCGATGGAGCCGATCTCCGAGGAGCGCGAGGCGCCCGACCTCGGCGAGATGGCGTTCGAGCACGCGCCGATCGCGCAGATCGTCGTCGACGAGCAGAACCGCGTCGCCTCGCTCAACCAGGCCGCGCGCAGCATGTTCGGGCTGAAGCTGAAGGACATCGGCCGGCGGCTGCAGGACCTCGAGGTCTCGTACCGCCCGCTGGAGCTCCGGTCGCTGATCGACGAGGTCCGGGCGCACCGGCACGCGGTCGCACGCAAGGACGTGCGCTGGACTCCGCCCGGCGGCGCCGACGAGCCGCGCTCGCTCGACGTCCAGGTCGCGCCGCTCTCAGGGCCGGGCGAGTCGATGGCGGGGGTCACCGTCTCCTTCGTGGACGCAACGCTCCACCGGGCGCTCGAGGAGGACCTGGAGCGGTCGCGGCGCGAGCTCGAGACGGCGTACGAGGAGCTCCAGTCGACGGTCGAGGAGCTCGAGACGACGAACGAGGAGCTCCAGTCCACGAACGAGGAGCTCGAGACGACGAACGAGGAGCTCCAGTCGACCAACGAGGAGCTCGAGACGATGAACGAGGAGCTCCAGTCCACGAACGAGGAGCTCGAGACGATGAACGACGAGCTCCGCGACCGGACGGACGAGACGCTGCGCGCGAACTCGTTCCTCGCCTCGGTGCTGTCGAGCATCCAGCAGGCGGTCGTCGTCGTCGACCGCGGGCTGCAGATCGTCGCCTGGAACCGGCGCGCGAAGGAGCTCTGGGGGCTCCGCGACGACGAGGTCGAGGGCGAGCACCTGCTCAACCTCGACATCGGCATCGCCGTCTCCCGGCTGCGCGACCCGATCCGCGCCGTGCTCGCCGGCGAGCGGGCCGACACGCTCGTGCTCGAGGGCCACGACCGCCGCGGGAAGCCGACGGTGTTCACGATCTCGTTCGCCCCGCTCCAGGCGAGGCCGGAGTCGGACGAGGCCGACGGGGCGATCCTCCTCGTCGCCGCCGACCACGCCTGACGTTTGACCGGCCGCGGGACGGGGACCATGCGACTCGTGGCCACCCCCGCCGCCAATCCTGGCGTGCCGTCCGCCGAAGCAGTCGCCGAGCGCCCCAAGCTCGTCTTCTTCTTCTCCGAGCAGTCCGGCCGCTGCAGGCGGGTCGAGGGCTTCATCGCCCAGGTGCTGCAGCGGCGCCGCAACCACGAGACATTCGACCTCGTGCGCGTCCCGGTCGACCGCCGTCCCGACCTGGCCGAGCGCTTCCGCGTCGACACGGTGCCGACGATCGTCGTCGTGGAGGGCCGCAGGGTGAAACGCCGCATCGTCGCGCCGCGCGGCTGCCGCGAGCTCGAGGCCGAGCTGACGCCGTGGCTGCGGTGAGCTTCGCGCAGGCGCAGGCCGCGCGCACCGACGCGCGCCGGTTGCGGGAGGAGGAGCGGCGGCTGCGCGAGCAGCTCGTCCGCCTGCGCCATGCCCAGCAGCGCCTGATCGCCGCGACCTCGGTCCTCCTGCGCGACGCCGACGAGCTCCGCTCCCGCCCGCTGCCGAGCCCCTGGAGCGGCCTTTTCTGGAGCCGTCCCGGCGCCGAGCTCGAAGGAGTGCTCGTCCCGCTCGACTGAGCATCTCGCTGCGGCTACGATTTAGGAGTGCCTAAACAAAAAGTTCCGGAGAGCGCCGCCGTCCAGGACTACGCCAAGGCGATCTACACGCTCGAGGCCCGCGACGGAACCGCCTCGACGAACGCGCTCGCGGAGCGGCTCGACGTCCGCCCCGCCTCGGTCTCCGGGATGCTCAAGAAGCTCGACGCGCTCGGCCTCGTGGAGCACGAGCCGTACCGCGGCGTCCGCCTGACCGAGCGCGGCCGGCTCGTCGCGCTCGAGGTGATCCGCCACCACCGGCTGCTCGAGCTCTTCCTCGTCGAGAGCCTCGGCATGAGCTGGGACGAGGTGCACGCCGAGGCGGAGGTGCTGGAGCACGTCCTCTCCGAGGAGCTCGAGGAGCTGATCGCGGCGAAGCTCGGCGACCCGACGCTCGACCCGCACGGCGACCCGATCCCGAGCCGCGAGCTCACCGTCGCGCCCGAGTCGACGCGGAGCCTCTACGAGCTGGAGCCGGGCGCGCGCGCCACCTTCGTGCGCGTGTCCGACTCCGACCCGGCGATGCTCCGCTTCCTCGGCGAGCGCGGGATCGCGCCGGGGGCGCGGCTCGAGGTGGTCGAGATCCAGCCGTTCGACGGGCCGATCTCGGTGCGCTTCGGCGACGAGGTGCAGGTGCTCGGCGCGACGCTCGCGCGCGCGATGCGCGTGGAGGCGGCCGCGTGACCCCGGCCGAGGCGCTCGCGAAGGAGGCCCGCGAGAAGGGCGTCACGCCGCTGCAGGCGCTGATGGAGCGCGGCCGGGCGCGCGCGACGCTGACGATGCTCGGCCCGTCGTTCGTCGCCGCGATCGCCTACGTCGACCCGGGGAACTTCGCCACGAACATCGCCGGCGGCGCCCGCTACGGCTACATGCTGCTCTGGGTCGTCCTCGCCGCGAACCTGGTCGCGATGCTGATCCAGTACCTCTCGGCGAAGCTCGGGATCGCCACCGACCGCGACCTGCCGGAGCTCTTCCGCGCGCGGCACGCCCGCTGGGCGTCGACCGGGATGTGGCTGCAGGCCGAGGTCGTCGCGATGGCGACCGACATCGCCGAGTTCATCGGCGCCGCGCTCGGGCTCAACCTCCTCTTCCACGTGCCCCTGCTGCCGGCGGGCGCGATCACGGGCGTGATCGCGTTCGCGCTCCTCGGGCTGGAGCAGGTCGGGTTCCGCCAGTTCGAGCTCGCGATCACCGGGCTGCTCGGCGTGATCTTCCTCGGCTTCCTCTACGAGCTGCTGCGGATCGGCCCGTCGACGAGCGGCATGGCGCACGGGCTCGTGCCCCACCTCGACGGCCCCGACTCGGTCTACCTCGCCGTCGGGATCATCGGCGCGACCGTGATGCCGCACGCGGTCTACCTCCACTCGGCCCTGACGAGCAAGCGGATGCCGATGCAGGGGATCGCCGAGCGGCGGCGCGTGCTGCGCTTCGAGCGGCTCGACATCGTCCTCGCGCTCGGGCTGGCGGGCGCGATCAACATGGCGATGCTCGCCGTCGCGGCGAAGCTCTTCTTCCACAAGGGCCTCCCCGGGGTGGACACGATCCAGGGCGCCCATCACGAGCTCGGGCGGATCGCCGGCGGCGGCGCCGCGCTCGTGTTCGCCGTCGCGCTGCTCGCCTCGGGCGTGTCGTCGTCGAGCGTGGGCACCTACGCGGGCCAGGTCGTGATGGCCGGGTTCGTGAACCTCCGCCTGCCGCTCGTGCTGCGGCGGCTCGTGACGATGGCGCCGGCGCTGATCGTCCTCGGCGTCGGGGCGAGCCCGACGAGCGCACTCGTCCTGAGCCAGGTCGTCCTCTCCTTCGGGATCCCGTTCGCGCTCGTGCCGCTCGTGCGGATGACGAGCAGCCGTGACGTCATGGGCGTGCTCGTGAACCGGCGCCTGACGACTGCGGCGGCGTGGGCGGTCGCGGCGCTGATCGTCGCGCTGAACGTCTTCCTGCTGCTGCGGCAGGCGGGCGTCTAGCCGGCGGCGACGGCGGCCGTCGCGAGCTGCGTGACGAGCGCCTCGACGCGCCGCTCGATGTCCTCGCAGACCCGCCGCACCTCGTCCGGCTCGGCGCCGGCCGGGTTGCCGATGCGCCAGTCGAGGTGGCGCACGCCCGACGGGATCTCGAACTCGCCGACGCTGCGGCCCATCGTCACGAGCACGTCCGCGTTGGCGAGGATCTCCTGCGTCAGCGGCTTCGAGAACGCCTCGGAGAGGTCGATGCCCATCGACTCCATCGCGGCGCGGACGTTCTCGTCGACGTCGGCGACCGAGGTCTCGGAGCCCGCGGAGTGGACGTCCACGGCGGCGCCCATGCGGCGGGCGAGAAGCGCGGCGCCGATCTGCGCACGGCCGCCGCCGGTGAGGCTGACGAAGACGACCTGCGGCGCCTCCTTCGCCATCGTCCCGGCCACCTGCGCGGACGCGGTCAGGCGCTCGCGGGCGAACCGCTCGGCGAGGATCGTCACGTAGCTGCCGACGCCGCCGCCGGAGACCTGGCGCGCAGACTCGTCGAGCACCTGCCTGACGGTCGCGGCGTCGTGGATCCCCTCGAACTCGCGCTCGAGCCGCTTGGCGATCTCGGCGAGCCGCGCCTGGACGACGGCGTCGGAGCCGAGGAGGTCTTCCTGGGACATGCCGCGATCCTCCGCCGCCCGCGGGAGGACGGTGGGTTGCGGTCCGGTGTCGGTCCCGAGTCAGACGACCCAGACGCAGCCGTCCCAGAACGCCTCGACCCTCCGCGGGAAGCGCCGCGCCTCGATCACGAGCTCCTCCGGGAGCCGCGGCAGCGCCTGCGGGACGAGGAGCTCGAACCCCGAGTCGGCGCCGAGCGAGCGGAACCGCTCCGGGTCGGCGACCTCGGTCGCGGCGGCGAGCGTGCGCCCGGGCGCGCAGCAGCGCTGGCGCACGACCGAGACGTAGAGCCGGCCGCCGCGCTCGGCGATCAGCCCGCGCGCCTCGTCGGAGGCGACGATCCTCACAAGGTGGAGACTAGCCCTCGACTGAACCTGCGGCCGAATGGGACGATGACTCCCGGGATGAGCGACTTCGACCTCGTCGTCATCGGCTCCGGGCCGGCCGGCCAGAAGGCCGCGGTCCAGGCGGCGAAGCTGCGGTACCGCGTCGCCGTCGTCGAGTGCCGCGACCGCCCGGGCGGCGTCTGCATGAACACCGGGACGATCCCCTCGAAGACCCTCCGCGAGGCCGCGCTCTACCTCACCGGCTTCAGCCAGCGCTCCCTGTACGGCCAGAGCTACCGCGTCAAGGACGACCTGACGATCGAGGACCTCCTCCTGCGGACGCAGCACGTGATCGACCGCGAGACGGAGGTCGTACGCGACCAGCTCACGCGCAACCACGTCACGATCCTCACCGGCGAGGGCAGCTTCGTCGACGCGAACACGATCAAGGTCAGCAGCGAGGGCTCCGAGCGCGTCGTCAGCGCCGACCACGTCGTCCTCGCCACCGGCACGACGCCCGCGCGCCCGTCGACGGTCGAGTTCGACGACAAGACGATCATCGACTCGGACGGCATCCTCGCGCTCGAGCGGATCCCGTCCACGCTCTGCGTCGTCGGCGCCGGCGTGATCGGCATCGAGTACGCGGCGATCTTCGCGTCGCTCGGCTCGAAGGTGACCGTCGTCGAGCAGCGCGACCAACTCCTCGACTTCTGCGACCGCCAGATCGTCGAGGGCCTCCAGTACCACCTCCGGGACCTCAACGTCACCTTCCGCCTGCGCGAGACGGTGACCGCGGTCGAGCGGTTCGAGGACCAGTCGGTGACCCGGCTCGAGAGCGGCAAGGCGATCCTCAGCGACGTCGTCCTCTACTCCGCCGGCCGCCAGGGCGCGACCGCGACGCTCGCGCTCGAGAACGCGGGCCTCGAGGCCGACAAGCGCGGCCGGATCGAAGTCGACGAGCACTACCGCACCGCCGTGCCGCACATCTACGCGGTCGGCGACGTGATCGGCTTCCCGGCGCTCGCCGCGACCTCGATGGAGCAGGGCCGCCTCGCCGCGTGCCACGCGTTCGGCGTCGAGACCGACCCGACGGCGCGTGAGATCATGCCCATCGGCATCTACACCGTCCCGGAGATCAGCTTCGTCGGCAAGACCGAGGAGGAGCTGACGGACGCGGCGGTGCCGTACGAGGTCGGGATCTCGAAGTACCACGAGCTCGCGCGCGGCCAGATCCTCGGCGAGACGCACGGGCTGCTGAAGCTGCTCGTCCATTCCGAGACCCGGAACCTCCTCGGCGTGCACGCGTTCGGCAGCGGCGCGACGGAGCTCGTCCACATCGGCCAGGCCGTGATGGCGCTCGGCGGGACGGTGGACTACCTCGTCAACTCGGTCTTCAACTACCCGACACTGGCCGAGTCGTACAAGGTCGCCGCGCTCGACGCGACGAACAAGCTGCGGGCGCTCTCGACGGTGGTCGGCTCGCGGCCCGCCGCCTGAGCTAGGCGGACGCGCTCAGCGCGCGCCAGCGCGCCATCGTCTCCGGCGGCCACTGCGTCTTCGGGTCGTAGAACACCTCGAACGCCGGCTGATCCTCGGGGATCGCGACCCACGGCACCTTCGAGCGCGTGTAGATGTGGACGTCCGGCACGACCCAGGAGGCGTCGTCGAGCGTCCCTGCGCGGACGAAGCGCGCGCCGTCGTGGCCGTAGCGGCTGTAGACCCCGACCTGGCACTCCGGGCAGCGCCAGATCGTCTGCGGCGAGCCGTCGTCGCGCGGGACGTCGACCGGCACGGGCACGGCGCCGAGCAGCTCGACGTGGTCGGTCTCGATCAGGAGGTTGATCACGAACGCGCTGCCCGTCTGGCGCTGGCAGTTCGTGCAGTGGCAGCAGTGGACGAAGAGCGGCTCGGCCGTGAGCCGGTAGCGGACGGCGCCGCAGGAGCAGCCGCCTTCGCGGAGCGCGGTCATGGCGTGACCCTACCCTGGTCGGGTGCCGCCGCTCGCCGCCGCGCTCGGAGCGCTCGTCCTCTCGCTGCCGGGCGGCGCGGTGGACGGCGCACGGGTGCTCGGCGCGACCGTGCCCGCCGTGGAGGCGGCGCTCGGGACGCCGTCGTCGGTCGAGACGCTGCCGAACCGCCGCGACCTCACGTACCGCGGCCGGCTCGAGGTGATCTTCGCCGGGGCCTCCTCGGACCCGGCGGCGCAGACGGCGTGGGCACTGCTCGTGCTCGACCCGCGCGCGACCGTGCCCGGGCTCGGGCGCCCGCTCGCGCTCGCGCCGCGCGCGCTCGAGTCGCGCCTGCGCGCGCTGGGCCTGCGCGAGACGCGCGCGTACCGCTGCGACCGCCGCGGCTGCTTCGGGACGTTCACGGGCGCCGGCGGGACGCGGCTCGTGATCTACGGCCTCCTCCACGGGCGCCGGTACCTCGGCGTCCAGGTCGTCCCGAAGCCCGAGCCCTAGTCGACGACGGGGCTTCGGCGCTCGAGCAGGAGCACGTCGCGCCAGACGCCCGCGAGCTTCCCGAGCCGCCGCCGTCGCCCGACGACCTCGAACCCGGCGCGCTCGTGGAGCCGGACGCTCGCCTCGTTCTCCGGGAAGATCCCGGTCTGGATCGTCCAGATCCCGGCGGCCTCGGTCGAGTCGACGAGCCGCTCGAGCAGCGCCATCCCGACGCCCTGGCCTCGCGCCGCCTCGTCGACGTAGACGCTGTTCTCGACGACGCCGCCGTAGACGCAGCGGTCGGACACCGGGCTGACGGCGACCCAGCCGACGACTCCGCCGTCGTGGACCGCGACGAAGCGGTGCTCTGCGAGATGCGCCGCGTCCCAGCGCTCCCAGCTCGGCACCTCCGTCTCGAAGGTCGCGTTGCCGGTGGCGATCCCGTCGGCGTAGATGCGAGCCACCTCCGCCCAGTGCAGGGGCTGGAGCGGCTCGAGCGTGATCACGGCTGCTCTGGCGGCGCGGCGACCCGGCACTGCGGCATGTGCTGCCGCCCGAGCCGGAGGAGGAGCGTATGCAGCTCGCGGCGATCCTCCGCCGAGAGCTCGGCCAGGAACTCGTCCTCGAGCCGCGCGGCGAGCCGGCGCAGCTGGCCGAGCGCCTTCCGCCCGGACGCGGTGATCTCCACCGTCTGGCGGCGCCGGTCGGCCTGGTCGCGGCGGCGCTCGATGTAGCCGTCCAGCTCCAGCTCGTCGAGCAGCCCCACGAGCTGGCCCTTGTCGTAGCCGAGCGTCTCGGCGATCGCGCCTTGCGTCGCCACCGATCCCTCGTCGAGCACGGAGAGGATCGCGTGGTGGTACGGGTGGAGGCCGAACTGCTCGTACGCCTCCGCCGACGCGTCCTTGGCCTTCCAGCCGAGCTTCTTGAGGAGGAAGAGCGGCGAGGAGACGAGCTCCTCCGGCAGGCGCATCGCGGGCTGCGGAACCGTTTCAGTCATGTGACAAGATCAAATGTAGCGGAGCCAACGGTTGGTGGTGTAGATTGTTGTTGTGATCAACCGTTATGGAGGCCAAACAGTGTTTTCGACTACCAACGGCCGGCGCTGGAGCGCCCTCGCGCTGATCGTCACGGCGCAGTTCATGGTCATCCTCGACGTGGCGATCGTCAACGTCGCCCTGCCCTCGATCGGACGCGACCTCTCGATGAGCGACACCGGCCTGCAGTGGGTCGTTTCCGCGTACGCGATCGTCTTCGGCGGCGCGCTCCTGCTCGGAGGGCGGCTCGCCGACCTGCTCGGGCGGCGGCGCGTCTTCATGGCCGGGCTCCTCCTGTTCGCGGCCGCCTCGCTCCTCTGCGCGATCGCGTGGAGCGAGGGCTCGTTGATCGCGTTCCGCGCGCTCCAGGGGCTCGGCGGCGCGCTGCTCGCGCCCGCGGCGCTCTCGTTGCTCATGACCACCTTCACCGAGGGCCGCGAGCGCAACCTCGCGCTCGGCGTCTACAGCGCCGCCTCGGGCAGCGGCGCGGCGGCCGGCGTCCTTCTCGGCGGCGTCCTGACGAGCTACCTGAGCTGGTCGTGGATCTTCTACGTCAACCTGCCGGTCGGGATCGCGGCAGCCGCGCTCGCGCCCGTGCTGCTGAAGGAGAGCCGCGCCGACCTCGGCCACCGTCACTTCGACGTCGCGGGCGCCGGCACGGCGACGTCCGGGCTCTCGCTGCTCGTCTACGCGCTCACCCGCGCGACGACGGACGGCTGGGGCGCGCCGTCGACGATCGGCCTCCTTGCCGGCTCGGCGGCGCTGCTCGCGTCGTTCGTCGCGGTCGAGGCGCGCTCGCCGTGGCCCCTCCTCCCGCTGCGGCTCTTCCGGCAGCGGACGCTCGCGACCGCGAACGCGGCGATGCTGATCATCGGCGCGGTCACGTTCTCGGAGTTCTTCCTGCTCACGCTGTACGTGCAGGACGTCCTCCGCTACTCGCCGATGCAGAGCGGCGCCGCGTTCGTCGCCTTCGCCGGGACGGTCGTCCTCGTCTCGAACCTCGCGCAGGCGGTCGTGAGCCGGCTCGGCGTGCGGGCGACGCTGACGGCCGGGTTCCTGATGTCCGCAGTGTCCGTCGCGTACCTGATCCGGCTGCCGCTCGACGGCAACTACTTCGCCGACCTCTTCCCCGCCTTCGTGCTCGGCGGTGCCGGCATGGCCCTCTCGTTCGTCCCGGTGACGATCGGCGGGCTCGCCGGGGTCGACCGCGCCGATGCAGGGATCGCATCGGGGCTGATCAACACGAGCCGCCAGATCGGCGGCGCGGTCGGCATCGCCGCGGTGACCGCGATCGCGGCGGCCGCGACCGGCCGGGTCACGACCGTCGAGGGCGTCGACCACGGCTACCGCATCGCGTTCGTCGCGCTGCTCGGGCTCCTGCTCGCCGGCGCCGCGATCGCAGCCCTCTTCCTCCGACCGGCGCCCGCTGCGCCGCCCGCCGAGATCGTCGACTACGCACCGCTCGAGGAGGCAGCATGACCACCTACGCCCATCCCCTCCCCACCCAGTCCCGCCGCCGCAGGCAGCAGTCCGTCGAGACGCTCCTACAGCAGATCGACGACCTCCGCCGGCGGCTCTACCTCGCCGAGGTGAGCGGCGTCACGCGCGCCGCGGTCTCGGACCTGAAGCGCGAGATGGCCGCGCTGCGGCGGAAGCTCGCGGCCGCGACGGAGCAGGCGCCCGCTACTTGAACGGGACGGTGATCGGCCCGGGCAGCCGCCGGTAGACGGCGACGAAGTCCCGGTCGTCCGGGACGAGGTAGCGCGTCGCGGGCTGCTGCGGGTTCGGGACGACCTTCGTCGGGACGAGCCCGCCCGCGTGCGTGTACGTGATCAGGCTCGGCCACTCGGGATTGATGTCGAACTGCATCGCGCGCACCGCCCCGGCGCGCTGGAGGATGCGCGCGAGCGACTCGACGGTCTGGTAGTCGGCCGCCGCGTAGACGAGGTTGCCGCGGCGGTCGACTCCGACCCCGGTGCGCCAGACGCGCACCTTGTTCCCGAGCGTGAAGCCCCACTGGGTGCTGTCGTTGAGCGCCGGGTTGAGCTGCCCGTTCCAGACGATCGGCGGCAGGCTCTGCCGCGCCCACGCGACATACGGCGGCGCGGTCGGCCCGCCGTGCCAGACGACGATGTTCACGTGCCCGTCGCGGTAGCCGACGAGCGTCGCGAGCCCATCCTTCAGCGGCTCGTTCGTGACCCCGTTCACCGCCGATCCGTTCTGCCCGTCGATGTAGGTGAAGCCGCCGTTGAAGGTCGCGAGGAGCCGCCAGCGCTGGTCGTACGGGATCGAGAACGGCCCGCGGGCGGGCGCGCGCGGCGGCTCGTAGCGGCCGGGATACCAGGCGAGCGCGGTGCGCGTGTGGTCGAACCAGGCGACGTACGCGACAACGCGCGGGTAGGCGAGCTCGCTGCGGAAGGTCGTCAGCAGGACGGGCGGGCCGCCGTTCACCGACGGACCGCTCGGCTTCCAGGCGCCCTCGCCGGGGAGCGGCTGCGCGAAGACCGGCCGGATCGCGGGCGGCCAGGGCGTCACGTGCCTCCTCGCGCGGTGGTGGACACGCGCCGGAACGAGGCCGACCGCCGGCAGCGCCTTCAGCTGAGGTCCGCCCTTCTTCGGGGCGTTGAGCTTCCCGTAGTAGAGGCTCTCGGCCTGGTCGACGAGCCAGTTGCCGTGGTTCTGGCGGATCCACTCCACCGTCCGGACGGAGAGCGGCAGGCTCGACGGCTGCACCGCCATGTCGACCCACGAGTAGACGACCGGCGCGAGCAGCCCGAGCACGACGAGCACGGAGAGGCGCAGCGCGATGCGCCGCCGCCGCGCGTGGGCGCGGCGCTCGAGGAGGAACTCGGCGTCGAGAGGGGCGACCTCGTCGGACACTGCGTCGCAGGCTAGGTGCCCGAGGTGAAAACACGATGACGACCGTGTTACGGCTCTGCGGTGAGCGATCCGCCGCCGGAGGCGGCTTTCGCGACCGCGTCGAGCGGCCCGTCGCCGAGGTAGTGGGCGAGGAAGGCGGTCGAGACCTTCTCGACGGTGGCGAGCCAGAGTCCCGGGCGCGTGAACGGGGCGAGGTGCGGCGCGCCGCGCAGGAGGAGCAGGAACTTCGGCCGCGCGACCGCGTCGAAGAGGGCGATCGTGTTGGCCGGGGCGTTGATCTCGTCCGCCGTCCCGGTCACGGCGAGCAGCGGCGGGCCGCCCTCGACGCGGCCGCCGAGCTGCGCGCCCGAGAGGACGATCGCCGCCCGCACGCGCGGATCGCGCCAGGGCCGGTCGTACGCGGTGGCGAAGGCGGTCATCGCGCCGTCGGACTGGCCGGCCACCGCGATCCGCAATGGGTCGATCACGCCGTGAAGCGGGCTGTCCGGGGCGAGCAGCCGCGAGATGACGAAGCTGACGTCGCGCGGCTCGTTGACGAGATCCTCGCGCTCGGGCCCGCCCGGGGCGTCGGCGCTCTCGCCGGGGAAGATCGGGGCGGCGACGACGTAACCGGCGTCGGCCCAGGCGCGCAACAGCCGTGCGTACGTCCCCGGCAGCGAGCGGAAGCCGTGCGCGAACACCACGAGCGGCCAGGGCCCGCTCCCGCTCGACGGGTACCAGAGCGAGGTCGCGAGCGGCCGCGGCACCCGGCGCCCTCCCGGGAGCTTCAGGACGCGCGAGGTGTCGACGAGGTCGAGCCGCAGCGGGAGCGAAGCGCGCGGCGCCGCGTGCGCCGCCGACACGGCGACGGCCGCCGCGACCGCGGCCAGAGTGAGCGAGACCCCGCGCACCACCATGCCGAGCGTACAGTCCGGGCATGACCGAGATCTGCTCCCACCTCGACACGATCACGATCACGGAGCTCCCCGAGCACATCCAGGGCTGCGAGGACTGCCTGAAGATCGGCGGCTGGTGGGTGCACCTCCGCATGTGCGAGAGCTGCGGCCACATCGCCTGCTGCGACAGCTCCCCGAACCGGCACATGTCCGCGCACGCGCGCGACGCCGGCCACCCGATCTACCGCTCGGCCGAGCCCGGTGAGGACTGGAGCTGGTGCGCGGTCGACGAGGTCGCGTTCGTGCTGTCCGACTGAGGGCGCGAGAGCAGGACGGCGCCGGCGATGACGGCGACGAAGGCGAGGATCCGCACGCCGCCCATCGCGCCGGTCGGCATCGGCTCGTCGAGGATCACCGGCCCGGCCGCGATCGGCAGCGCGTTCGTCAGCAGCGTCGCGAGCCCGGCGACCGTCAGCGCCCCGCCCGCCTGGTAGCCGAGCTGGATCAGCGCCGTCCCGAGCCCGTAGCCGGCGACGACGAGGACGGCGAAGCCGGCGCGGACGCCGCCCTGGGTCGCGACCTTCGTCGAGATGTCGCCGATCGAGAAGAAGAGGCCGCCCGCGGCGCCGTACGCGGCGGCGCCCATGTGGCGGCGGCCGACGAGGAAGAGAACGACCGCGACCGCGGCGGTCGCCCCGAGCCAGAGCAGGATCGGCCCGAGCTCGCCGGTGCCGTCGCCGCTGCCGCCGGTGAGCGAGACGGCGAGGGCGACGAGGCCGACGATCGAGAGGACGACGCCGAGTACCTCCCGCTGCGCGAGCGAGCGGTGCGACACGCGCGCGGAGACGAACGCGAGCACGCCGATCCCGCCCGCGGCGATGCTCTGGACGAGCGCGATCGGCGCGAGCGCGAGCGCGGCGACGTAGAGCAGGAAGCCGGTCGACTCCATCGCGAAGCCGCGCATCCAGTCGCGGCTGCCGACGAGCAGCCGCACCGAGCGGACGGGGTGGCGCAGGTCGAGCGGCGGCAGCTTCACGGCCGCGTCGTGCTCGCGCAGGTACGCGACGTTCGTCAGCGTCGTGGACGCTGCGGCGAGACCCAGCGCGACGGCGGTGCCGGTGGTCATCGGGCGGATTGTCCCCTGGCGCGGTAGGTTCGGCGCCGATGACCGCCGGACGCGCGCTCGACCTGCTCGCGGCACGGGACCGGCCGCTGCGGGTCGGGCTGGTCGGAGCGGGCGCGTTCGGGTCGATGGTGCTGTCGGGCGCGGCGCGCGTGCGCGGCCTCGACGTCGTCGGCGTCGCCGACCTGCGGCCGGAGCGCGCGGCGGCCGCGCTGGAAGCGGCAGGCCTCGACCCGTCGCGCGCGCTCGACTCCGCCGAGGCCTTGCTCGACCGGGAGCCGGAGGTCGTCGTCGAGGCGACCGGCTCCGTGGCCGCTGCGTTGGAGACCGCCGACCGCGCGCTCGACCGCGGCTGCCACGTCGTCATGGCGACGGTCGAGGCCGACGTCGTGGCCGGGCCGCTCCTCGCGGAGCGCGCGCGCTCGCTCGGGCTCGTGTACTCGCTCGCGTACGGCGACCAGCCGGCGCTGATCTGCGAGCTCGTCGACTGGGCGCGCGCCGCCGGCTTCGAGGTCGTGTGCGCCGGCAAGGGCACGAAGCACCTCCCCCGCTTCCACGCCGTCACGCCCGACGACGTCTGGCCGGAGTACGGCCTGACGCCGGAGCAGGTCGAGCGCGGCGGCTTCGACGCGCGCATGTTCACGTCGTTCCTCGACGGGACGAAGTCCGCGGTCGAGATGGCTGCGGTCTGCAACGCGACGGGCCTCGTCCCGCAGGAGCGTGGCCTCGGCTTCCCGCCGTGCGCGGCCGGCGACCTCGCGCGCGTGTGCGTCCCGGGCGGCGCGCTCGAGCGGAGCGGCACCGTCGAGGTCGTCTCCAGCCTCGACGGGGACGGACGGGAGCTCGCCGACCACCTGCGCTGGGGCGTCTTCGTCACGTTCACGAGCGACGACGAGCGCCTCGCCGACTGGCTGCGCGCGTACGGGATAGCCGACGGCCGGTACGGCGCGCTCTGGCGGCCGTTCCACTTCATTGGCCTGGAGACCACCGTGAGCGTGCTGTCGGCGGGGCTGCTCGGCGAGCCCACGGGCGCGCCGCGAGGGTTCCACGCCGACGTCGTTGCCATCGCGAAGCGCGACCTCGCGGCGGGCGAGACACTCGACGGCGAGGGCGGCTTCACCGTGCACGGCGCGCTCGTCCCGGCGGGCGCCGGCGGCCTCCCGATCGGGCTCGCGCGCGACGTCGTGCTCGCGCGACCCGTCCGCCGCGGCGAGCGTGTGCGCGTCGAGGACCTCGAGGCGCCGCCGTCCGGGCCGGCCGCGGAATGGCGCGCCCGCCTCCTCGCCCGGCTCGCGTAGACCCTCCCGGCGCGAGTACGCTCGCTGCATGGCCGTCGGCAGTCCGACGTTGTCCCCGGCGCAAATGGCGACGCTCGCCGACCTCGGCGAGGAGCGCACCGCCCGCGCCGGCGACGTCCTCTTCCGGGTCGGCGACCGCACCTATCCGCTGATCGCGATCGAGGAGGGCGAGATCGCGATCCTCGACGCCGCGGGCAACGAGATCGTCCGCCACGGGCCGCTCGGCTTCGTCGGCGAGCTGAACCTCCTCAACGGCCAGACCGTCTTCCTGACCGCGGTCGCGACGAAGCCGCTGCGCTACATCGCGGTGCCGCGCGAACGGCTGCGGCCGCTGCTCTTCGAGGACGGGCCGCTGAGCGACCTGCTCCTGACGACGTTCATGGAGCGGCGCGAGCGGCTGCAGACGGTGCGCGGGATCGGGATCCAGATCGTCGGGCCGCACACGTCCCTGCCGACGATGCGGATGCTCGAGTTCGCGCGCGCGAACCGGCTCCCGTTCGAGTGGCTCGACCCGGCGCACGACGAGGAGGCGGCGAAGGTCGTCGCAGGGCTCGACGAGGCGAGCCTCCCGGTCGTGCGTCTGCCCGGCGGGCCGGAGATGCACGGGCCGACGCCGGGCGAGGTCTCGCGCGCGCTCGGGATCGGGCTCGAGCTCGCGGCGCGGGAGGAGGTCGACCTGCTCGTCGTCGGCGGGGGCCCGGCCGGCCTCGGCGCGGCGGTCTACGGCGCGTCGGAGGGGCTCTCGACGCTCGTGATCGAGGGTCGCGGGCTCGGCGGCCAGGCGGGCTCGTCGCGGCGGATCGAGAACTACCTCGGCTTCCCGGCCGGGATCACCGGTGCCGAGCTGACGAGCCGCGCGGTCACGCAGGCGCGGAAGTTCGGCGCGCGCACGGCGACGCCGTACCGGGCGCTCTCGCTCGGGAGCGAGGGCGACCGCTGGCTCGTCCGGCTCGACGAGGGCCAGGAGGTCGCCGCGCGCACCGTCCTCCTCGCCACCGGCGCGGACTACCGCCGCCTCCCGGTCGCGGGCCTCGCCGACTACGAGGGGATCAGCGTCTTCTACGCAGCCGGCCCGCCCGAGGCGCAGCTCTGCGGCGCGAGCCGCGTCGCGGTCGTCGGCGGCGGCAACTCCGCCGGCCAGGCCGCGGTCTGGCTCGCGCGCGGCGGCGCGCTCGTCACGCTCCTGCACCGGCGCGCCGACCTGCGCGAGACGATGTCGGACTACCTGATCCGCGAGCTCGACCGCTACGGCGTCGCCGTCCGCGACCGCAGCGAGATCGCCGAGCTGCATGGCACCGACGGGAAGCTGGAGGCGGTGACGCTGAAGGACGGCGACCGGCTCCCGTTCTCGTACCTCTTCCTCTTCCTCGGCGCCGACCCGTGCACGGGCTGGCTCGACGCGTCCGTCGCGCGAGACGACCACGGCTTCGTCCTCACCGGGCCGGGCACCGACGCCGAGCACCTGTTGGAGACGAACCTTCCCGGCGTCTTCGCCGCGGGCGACGTCCGCTCCGGCTCGACGAAGCGCTGCGCCACCGCCGTCGGCGAGGGCGCGATGGCCGTCCAGTTCGTCCACGCGCGCCTCGCGGCCGCGGTCCCTCAGCCCACCTAGCGGCGCGCGGCCCAGCCGCCGAACCAGTCGAGCGCGGCCGGGTTCGCGAGGGCGTCGCGGCTGGCGACCTTCTCCGGCTCGGCGCCGAGGATGATCCGCTTCACCGGGATCTCGAGGATCTTGCCGCTCAGCG
>JAFAIV010000226.1 GCA_019236545.1 Actinomycetota bacterium
ACCCCGATCCGCGATCGTGGGCGGCGCCGATTCGCCGAGGACGCCGGGCCGCGACCCTGCGCTCATGAGCGAGAAGCAATTCGAGAGCGTCCACCGGGTCTTCCGGATGTGGACGGACACGCTGCGCCAGACCGCCCGCGAGCTTCCGCAGCTCGACTCCGCAGAGCGCTTCGCGCGAATCGCGGACATCGTCGCCTTTCTCGAGGAGGAGGTCGAGCCGCACACCCGCGTCGACGAGCAGGTGCTCTATCCGCGCGCCGCGTCGCGCATGGGCTCGCCGCTCGCGACCGCGGCGCTCGCGTACGACCACCTCGCGATCCGCGCCTGGATCGCCAAGCTCGCCGAGGCGGACGAGGAGGACGTCGCGACCCTGCAGGAGCTCCTGTACGGCCTCGACGCCCTCATCCGCGTCCACCTCTGGAAGGAGGACGAGCTGCTGGTGCACCCGCTCGGGTCCTCCACCTGGCCCGCGTCGGGCGCCTAGACCGGCAGCAACCTCCGCGCCAGCCCGGCGACGCGCTTCGCGCGCACGGGCGTGGACTGCGGCGCCTCCTGCTTCGTCAGCAGCGCCATGGCCATCTCGAACGCGCCGATCGCCGCGTGCGGCATCCAGTGGGCGGCCCCGCGTCGGCGCGCGCCGGTGAGCTGCGGGACGAGCGCGAGCGTCGCGCCGCCGATCAGGTCGAGCACGAGGTGCACGCGCATCGGCACGACGTTCTTCAGGCTCATCTCGTAGTCGGTGAGATTCGAGTAAACGGCCTCGGTCGCGCCGACCGCGCGCGCGACGATCCCCTCCGGGCTCGTCTGGGAGAGGCCGAGCAGCGTCGGCGCGGCGACGAGCGCGGGCGCGACGGCGTGGTCGATCGCGCCGTGGACGTTCGTCGGGATGAAGCGGAGTCTCATGCGTGCTCCTCTCGTCGGTTCCGGGACCGGGGTACCGCCGGAGGGCCGTCCCTACACTTGCCGGATGGCCAGGCCGACCGGAGAGAAGCTGATCGTCGACAACCGCCGCGCGCGGCACGAGTACCACCTCGGCGACCGCTACGAGGCGGGCCTCGTGCTGACAGGCACCGAGGTGAAGTCGCTGCGCGGCGGCCAGGCGCAGCTACGGCAGGCGTACGCCGAGGTGCGCGACGGGGAGGCGTGGCTCGTCGGCCTCCACGTCCCCGAGTACACCGAGGGGAACCGCTCGAACCACGACCCCGACCGGCCGCGGAAGCTGCTCATGCACCGGCGCGAGATCGACCGACTCGGCTCGAGCGTCCGGGAGAAGGGCTTCACGGTCGTCCCGACGCGGCTCTACTTCAAGGACGGCCGCGTGAAGGTAGAGCTCGCCCTCGCCCGCGGCAAGGAGCTGCGCGACAAGCGCCGCGACATCGCCGAGCGGGACGCGCGGCGCCAGATCGACCGCGAGCTGAAGTCGCTCCGCGGCTGAGCTTGTCGGTTTCGACCGCCCCGAGTATCGTCCGAAACGGTGGGCGACCGGGGCCGGAGGGCACAACCGATCCTGCAGCAGACGCTTCTCGGCGAGGCGTCGGCGGGCTCCGACGCGCTCATGTTCGTGTTCACGGCGGAGGGCGACACGGTCGCCGTGAACGACGCGGCGGCCGCCGCGACCGGCTGGAGCCGCGAGGAGCTCCTCGAGCTCCCTGCCGACCTGATCGCCTCGAATCCCGACTTCGCCGCGGACGGCCGGAGAGCCGTCGGCGCTCGCGGCACGCTCTTCGGGAGCGGCGGCATCCGGACGAAGTCGGGCGAGATCGTCCCCGTCACGTTCATCGCCAGCCGGACGAAGATCGGCGGGATCGAGTTCATCCTCGTCATCTGCGCGCCCGCGCAGGGGCCGCTCGAATGGACGAGCCGCAGCGCGCGCCGGCGGCGGCGCGCCCCGGTCGGCTAGTCGACCGCGAGCAGGTCGACGACGAAGACGAGCGGCTCGTGCGGCGCGATCGCGCCGTTGCCGGCGCCGCGCGCGCCGTAGGCCATCGCCGACGGGATCGTCAGCTTCCGCCGCCCGCCGACGCGCATCCCCGCCACGCCCTGATCCCAGCCCGGGATGACCTGGCCCTTGCCGAGCGCGAACCGGAACGGCTCGCCGCGGTTCCACGACGCGTCGAACTCCTCGCCCGAACGGAACGCGACGCCGACGTAGTGGACGGTGACCTTCGTCCCGGGGGTCGCCTCGTCGCCGTCGCCGACGACGATCTCCTCGATCCCGAGGTCGAACGGGATGTCGCCCTCGGGCTTCTCGATCGTGGGGCGCTCGAGGGCCATCGCGGCACCCTAGCCGAGCGCAGTGCGCAGGAACGCGGCCTGCGCCTCGTTCGCGTGCGCCGCCGCCGCGAGCGGGAAGACGTTGAAGCCGTGCGCCGCCTCGGGGTAGACGAGCAGCTCGGCCTCGTTCCCGGCCGCGAGCCAGCGCGACGACATGAAGAGCGAGTCGTCGAGCAGCGGGTCGGAGGTGCCGACGACGAAGAGCGCCGGCGGCAGGCCGTGGAGGTCGGCGTAGAGCGGCGAGATCTCCGGCGAGCGCAGCTCGTCCGTCGACATCTCCGGGGCGAAGCAGCGCGTGAACCACGCCATCGACTCGCGCGAGAGGACGAGCTCCCTGCCCGCGGGCCACAGGCGCTGGCTCGGAGTGCCCGAGAGGTCGAAGACGCCGTAGACGAGGTTCGCGGCGCTGAACGGGGTCAGCCCGTGCCCGTCGCGCAGCCGCAGGATCGTCGAGGCCGCGAGGTGCGCCCCCGCCGACTCGCCGCCGACCGCGAACACCGGGGGCGCGCCGATCTCCGCGACGCCGTCGCCGACGAGCCAGAGCGCCGCGTCCTCGCAGTCGTCCGGCCCGGCCGGGAACGGGTGCTCGGGCGCGAGGCGGTACTCGACGCTGGCGACGCAGAGGCCGGTCGTCTCCGCGAGCGCCTCGAGGAGCGGGTCCTGCCCGTCCGCCGATCCGAGCGTGTGCCCGCCACCGTGGAAGTGCAGGTAGACGCCGGTCGCCTCCCGCGTCTGCGGCGGGATGACGCGCACGGCGACCGGGCCCGCGCGCCCGGGCGCCCGCAGCTCGTACGCATGCGCCGCGCGCGCGGGCGCGGGGAGGACGCCGCGGCCCTCGCGGCGCGCGCGGCGTGTGACCTCGGCAGGGATCTCGTGCACCTTCGGCATCCCGGCCATCAGCGCCTCGATCTGCTCGTTGAAGGCGCGGCACTCCGCGGCGAACTCGGTGTCGGCGACGACCATCCGCGCGACGCTACATGAGTCCGAGCCCGGCTAGAATGAGAGGCGAACATACGGGGGCGACCTGGTTTCGACGTGGTCGATCCATCCGGATGAGCTGCAAGCCGAGGTCGCCGGTTGGCCTCGTAAATCCACCGGCACAACGCAAGTGCGAACGACAGACAGCTCGCACTCGCCGCCTAAGGCAACTTAGGACCGGCGACGCCGCTTCGAGTTGGGCCCGTGGCCCGGAGCGGCGCCAACCAACGGGCTCGGCGCCGAGGGAGAGCCAATCGCCCGGAGCGCGACATCAAAGGATGGCTAGCCCGTCGGTAGGGCGGCCACACTCCGGCCGGCGGGCGAAATCGAAGTGTGGCCTACGCTTGTAGACGCTCAGCCGGTGCGGCTGCGGACGCGGGTTCGATTCCCGCCGCCTCCACTGCGATCGATCGGCGCGGCCGCGGTGGAATTGTGGGCCTCCGCTCCGGGAGCCGCAAGCCACTAAATCGG
>JAFAIV010000294.1 GCA_019236545.1 Actinomycetota bacterium
TCATCGGGACGAGCGCCGGCGTCGGCCTCTGGATCCTCGGGATGGCCGGGCTGATGCCGAACGGCGGAAAGTACGCGCTCGCGTTCGGCGCGTGGGCCGGCATCACCGAGCTGATCCCGTACATCGGCCCGTGGCTGGGCGCGATCCCACCCTTCTTCTACGCGCTTGTCCAGCACCCGCTGTCCGCGCTGTGGGTGACGCTCCTCTTCCTCGGCATCCAGCAGCTCGAGGGCCACGTCGTCGTTCCGCAGGTGATGGGGCGGTCGCTCCGCCTCCACCCACTGCTCGTGATCTTCGGGCTGCTCGCGGGCGGCGAGATCTACGGCTTCCCCGGGATCCTGATCGCGCTGCCGCTGCTCGCGGCCGGGCGCGCCGCGTGGGAGTTCTTCGGCGAGCGGATCGAGCTGCAGGAGTGGCCGCAGGACGCGCCGGTCGAGGTGGCGGTCCCCGTGGTGGTCGAGTCGCCGCCCGAGCAGCGGGCCACGCTCTCGAGTTGAGCGAGCCGCTGCTGCGCGCCGTCGGCGTGGCGCGCCGCTTCGGCGAGCTCGAGGCGCTCGCGCCGACCGACCTCGAGCTGCGCGGCGGGGAGACGGTCGTCCTCGTCGGGCCGAACGGGGCCGGGAAGTCGACGCTGCTCTCGATCCTCGCCGGCGCGCTCGAGCCGAGCTCCGGGAAGGTGGAGGCGCTGGCGCGGACGGGCTGGGTGCCGCAGCGGCCGGCGCACTACGCGCGCCTCTCGCCGCGCGAGAACCTCGAGCTGTTCGCGCGGCTCGAGGGCGTCGCGGATCCGCGCGCGGCGGCGTCGGCGTTGCTCGAGCGGTTCTCGCTCCCCGACGGGGCGAAGCCGAGCGGCGAGCTCTCGGTCGGGAACCGGCAGCGGCTGAACGTCGCCCTCTCGCTCCTCGGCGAGCCGCGCGTCCTGCTCCTCGACGAGCCGACGGCGGCCCTCGACCCGGGCCAGCGGCGCCGGCTGTGGGAGGTCGTGAACGCGCTGCGGGACGAGGGTGGGGCGGTCTGCTTCGCCACCCAGAACCTCGAGGAGGTCGCGCACGCCGACCGGACGATCGCGCTGCTCGACGGACGCGTCGTGGACGCCGCGATCGAGGAGCTGTTCGCGTGACGCCGGTCTTGCTCCTGTTCCGTAAGGACGTGCGCGTCCTGCTGCGATCGCCGGTCCTGCTGGGCGCGCTGCTGGCGTACCCGGTCGTGATCGCGGTGCTCGTCGGGCTCGTCGCCGGGTACGCGTCTTCGAAGCCGCGGGTGGCGTTCGTCGACCGCGACCACCTGCCGCCGGTCGTCGCGGTCGGAGGCCGGCGCTTCCACCTGCAGACGGTGATCGACGACGTGGCGAAGAACGTCACGCTCGTCCGCATGGCGCCGGACGAGGCGGCGCGCGAGCTCGCCTCCGGCCGGGTCGCGGCGACGATCACCGTGCCGCCCGGGTTCCTGAAGAGGCTCGCGACCGGGGTCGAGACGCCGAGCCTCGTCCTGCGGACGTCGACCGGCGGCGTCACCTCGGTCGTCACCGAGCAGACGCAGTCGCTCGTCTACCAGCTCAACCGCAAGCTGCAGACCGCGTTCATCAAGGCCGACCTCGCGTACGTGAACCTGATCCTCCACGGGGGGCCGGGGACGTTCCTCGGACGGCACTTCGACGTGCTCGGACTCGAGCGGATGCAGGCGATCCTCGACGGGATGCCGCCCTCGCAGCGGCGGACGAAGCTCGACGAGTTCGCGCGCATCGCGCGGCTCGCGCTCGCGCAGACGGGGAGCGCGCTGCAGGCGACCGCGAACCCGATCGGGCTGGCGCAGCCGAAGACGAAGGGTCGGACGTGGGCGCTCTCGGCGCAGGTGCAGGCGTACGGGATCGGGCTGACGGTGACGTTCCTCGCGCTCCTGCTCGCCGCCGGCGCTGCCGCGGCCGAGAAGGACGAGGGCACGATCGGGCGGCTCGCGCGTGGCCTCGTCTCCCTCGGCCAGCTCGTGGCGGCGAAGGTGCTGCTCGCCGCCGCGGCGGCCGTCGTCCTCGGCGGCGCGATCGCGGTCGTCTTCGGGATCGTCGTGGAGGCGGGCGGCGTCACGGGCGGCGAGCCGTGGCCGCGGCTGCCGCT
>JAFAIV010000334.1 GCA_019236545.1 Actinomycetota bacterium
CTTCTCCGTCTCCCAGGTGAGCACGCTGCCCGCCAGCTTCGCCGACGACGTGCGCGCGTACGCCTCCGCGGGGGCCGACGGGATCGGCGTCTGGGAGCTCAAGCTCGGCGACGGGCCGGACGACGAGGCGCTCGAACTGCTCGACGAGAGCGGCCTCGGGCGGGCGACCGCCGTCCCCGCGATCCCCTCCGTCCTGCCGCTGCCGCTCTTCCCAGGGCCGGACGACCCCCAGGAGCGGATCGACTCGATGTGCGCGTCGATCCACCGGCTGGCACGCTTCGAGCCGAGTGCGGTGCTCGTCTCCACCGGCCCCGCCGGGAGCCGCGACCCGGACGAGGCGCGCGCCGTCGCGCTCGACGGCCTGCGCCGGCTCGCGCGAGAGGCGGAGAGCGCCGGCGTCCGGCTCGCCCTCGAGCCGTTCCAGCGCGAGGGGATCGAGAACTGGTCGTTCCTGAATACGCTCACGGACGCGGCCGAGCTGATCGAGGAGGCCGGGACGGCGAACGTCGGCATCCAGTTCGACACCTGGCACCTCTGGAACACGCCCGACGTGCTCGACGAGATCGCGCGCCACGCGCACCTGATCGCGGGCGTGCACGTCAACGACTGGCGGGAGCCGACGCGCGGCTGGGCCGACCGCGTCCTCCCCGGCGACGGCGTCGCGCCGCTCCCCGAGCTGCTCGGGGCGCTGGACGCCGCAGGCTGGGACGGCTTCTACGACCTCGAGGTCTTCTCCGACAACGGCGCGTTCGGCGACGCGTACCCGGACTCGCTCTGGGACGTCGACCCTGCGGAGCTCGTGCGCCGCGGCCGGAGAGGGTTCGTTCACTGCTGGCAGGAACGGAGGGTCGCGGCATGAGCCCGCGCCAAGAAAGGAGCAACATGACGGGAAGGACACGGGCGCGGATCGCGCTCGGCATCGTCTCCGCCGCGGCGCTCGTCCTCGCCGCGTCCGCGGCGGCTCGCGTCCACGCCGCGTCGCCGATCGTGATCGGCTGGGCGCACGACTCGACCGGCCCGATGGCGCCGTTCGACGGCCCGGCGCTCGCCGCGGCGCAGATCCGCGTGAAGCAGATCAACGCCAAGGGCGGCGTCCTGGGTCACCCGCTCCAGATCCAGACGTGCGACACGCAGGGCGACAAGCCGACGGTCTCGAAGGCCTGCGCGGACAAGCTGATCGCGGCCGGCGCGCAGATCCTCTTCACGACCTGCGACGTCGACCTCGCAGCCCCTGCGGTGCAGGAGGGCATCAACAAGGGCCTCCTGACGGTCGCTCCGTGCATCGGCACCGACCAGATGGGCCCGAAGCGCTTCGGCGCGAAGGGCAAGCTCGCCTTCAGCTTCGGCAACGTCGCGCAGGACGAGGGCTCGGCGATGGCCCAGTTCGCGTGGAGCAAGGGCTGGAAGACGGCCGACCTCGCGACCGACAGCGTGATCGTCTACTTCAAGAACGTCGTCCAGGCGTTCAAGGCGCGGTTCACGGAGCTCGGCGGCAAGATCGTGGACGAGGAGACCTACCAGGATCCGGTCTTCCACGGGAACAACGTCCAGAACGCGGTCAGCCGGATCAACCAGCACCAGGCCGACGTCGTCGTGACGTCGACGGCGGGGGCGTGGAACGCGCTCGCGCCGCTGATCAACGGCCTGCGCACGCTCGGCAACCAGACGCCGGTGCTGAACTCGTGGGCCGGCGACGGCACCTACTGGCTGCCGAAGAGCCCGGCGATCACGAACTACTACTTCGTGACCTACGCCAACGCGTTCGGCCAGGATCCGAGCGCGGCGATCAACACGCTCGCCAAGCAGGTCAAGGCGGGGACCGGCGGCTTCATCACCGGCCCGGCGGCGATCGACGGCGTCGTGACCGCGATCAAGGAGGCGAAGGGCTCGACCGACGGCGCGACGCTCGCCGCGCTGATGGAGAAGTTCCACAACGTCCCGACGATCTCCGGGAACGTCAGCTTCTCGCCGAAGCTGCACTCCGTGTTCGGCCGGGCGTACCGGATCGTCGAGATCAACAACAACACGCCGAAGGAGCTCGGCACGATCACGGCCAAGGTCGTGCCGACGATCCGCTAGCGCGGTTGGCGGCAGCAGCACCCGAGCTGGAGAGGAGGCCCGGACAGACGCTCCGGGCCTCCTCCGTCTCGCGCTCCTTCGCGGGCGTCGAGGCGCTTCGCGCCGTCTCGCTCGAGCTGCGGCGCGGGGAGGTGCTCGGCCTCATCGGCCCGAACGGGGCCGGCAAGTCCACGCTCGTGAACCTGCTCAGCGGCTTCGACCGGCCGACCCACGGCCAGGTGCTGCTCGACGGCCGCGACGTCACCCGCTGGCGCGCGAGCAGGCGCGGACGGAGCGGCCTCGCGCGCACGTTCCAGCACAGCCATGCGTTCCGCGGCCTCTCGGTTCGGGAGAACGTCGAGGTGTCGGCGCTCGGCGTCGGCGCCGCGCCGAACGAGGCGTCGCGCCGCGCGGACGAGCTCCTCGGTCTGCTCGGCCTCGCCGGCTACGCGGACGCGCCCGCGTCCGCGCTCGCGCACGGCGACGAGCGGCGCCTCGGCGTCGCCCGCGCGCTCGCGACCAGGCCGCGCTACGTCCTCCTCGACGAGCCCGCCGCCGGGCTGCCCGAGGCCGAGGTGCCGGCGTTCGCGTCGGTCGTGCGGTCGGTGCGGGACGACCACGGCGCGGGCGTGCTCCTGATCGACCACAACATGACGCTGATCATGGAGGTCTGCGACCGCATCCAGGTGCTCGACCAGGGCGAGACGCTCGCCGAGGGGACGCCGGACGAGATCCGCTCCAACCTCGACGTCGCCGCCGCCTACCTCGGCGAGAGCGCGGTCGTGGAGGAGGACGCGTGACGACCCTCGCCCTCGACGGCCTCAGCGTCCGGTACGGGCCGGTGGACGCCGTCCGTGGACTCTCTCTCGAGGTGAAGCCGGGCGAGATCGTCGGGCTGATCGGCCCGAACGGCGCCGGGAAGTCGTCGACGCTGCACGCGATCATGGGCGCCGCGCCCCTCGCCGGCGGCACCGTCACGCTCGGCGGCAGGTCGCTCTCCGGCCGCAGCTCCGAGGACGTCGCCCGCGCCGGGATCGCGCTCGTCCCCGAGGGGCGCCGGATCTTCGCCGAGCTGACCGTGGAGGAGAACCTCCGCCTCGGTCTCGCCGCGCGGCGCACGCCGGCCAACGGCGACGCGCTCGAGCCGGCCTTCGAGCTCTTCCCCGTCCTGCGCGACTTCCGGCGGCGGTCGGCGGGCGCGCTCTCCGGCGGCCAGCAGCAGCAGCTCGCGATCGGGCGCGCGCTCGTCGCCGAGCCCGACGTGCTCCTCCTCGACGAGCCGTCGCTCGGGCTTGCGCCGCGGATCGTCGACATCGTCTTCGACGCGCTCGCGGCGATCCGCGAGCGCGGCCTCGCCGTCCTCCTGGTCGAGCAGCGCGCGCAGCGGACCGTCGCGCTCGCCGACCGCTCCCACGTCCTCGCGAACGGCCAGCTCCGGCTCACGCTCGGCCCGGAGGACGCGGGCGACACGGAGCGGCTGATCTCCGCCTACCTCGCATGATCGTCGCGGTCCTCAACATCTCGTGGCAGACGCTGGCGGACGCGCTCTCGCTCGGCGGGATCTACGCGCTGATGGCGGTCGGGATCGGCCTCGTCTTCGGTGTCCTGCGCCTCGTCAACTTCGCGTACGGCCAGCTGATCATGGCCGGCGCGTACTCGATCGCGTACGCGTCGGTCTGGGGCTGGCCCGCGTGGGCGGGCGTCCTGCTCTGCTTCGGCGTCGTCCTCGCGCTCTCGATGCTGATGGACTGGCTCGTCTTCCGGCCGCTGCGCGGCCACTCGCCCGCGGTGATGCTCGTGGCGACGTTCGCGATCGCGTTCCTGCTCCAGAGCATCGCCGTGCTCGCGTTCGGCCAGCTCGGGACGATCGCCTCGACGATCGGGCCGCTCAACCAGCCGTGGGACATCGGCGGCGTGGAGATCCGCAAGATCGCGATCGTCTCGATCGCCGTCGCGGCCTTCTGCCTCGTCCTCCTGCAGCTGCTGCTGACGCGGACGTCGATCGGCCTGCACATGCGCGCCGCGGCGATGGACTTCACGACCTCGCGGATGCTCGGGGTGCGCGCGAATCGGGTCGTCGGCGGCGCCGTCCTCATCTCCGGCCTGCTCGCGGCCGTGTCGGCGTTCATGCTCACGGGCCGGAACCCGCAGGTGACGCCGATCTTCGGGCTCGACGACACGATCATCGTCCTCGCCGGCGTCGTCCTCGGCGGCCTGACACGGCCGATCCCGGCGACGCTCGGCGGCTTCACGATCGGCTTCGCGAGCGGCATCCTCGGCGGCGCGCTGCCGACGAACCAGAGCCAGTACCTGCCGAGCTTCCTCTTCGGCGCGGTGATCGTCGTCCTGCTCCTGCGGCCGAACGGCCTCTTCACCCGCGCCGCGGCGGTGGAGCGCCTGTGACCGTCCGCCGGCTCCCGGAGCTGCTCGGCCCGGCCGCGCTCGTGCTCGCGACGGCGCTGCTCGGGCTCGCCGTCTCCGTGTCGCTGCAGAACTACTTCCTCGACACGCTCGTGAAGGTGTCGATCGTGGTCGCGCTCTACGTCTTCATCGGCAACTCGGGCGTGCTCTCGTTCGGGCACATCGCCTTCGTCGCGCTCGGCGTCTGGACGGCCGGCGTGCTGACCGTCCCGGAGAGCCAGAAGAACGCGATCATGCCGGGGCTCGCGCACTTCCTCCTGCACACGAACGTCGGCAATGTCGCCTCGCTCGCACTCGCCGCGGGGGTCGGGATGCTGTTCGCGCTGATCGTCGGGCTGCCGCTGATGCGGCTGTCGGGCCTCGCCGCCGGCATCGCGACGTTCGCCGTGCTCGAGATCGTCAACAACCTGCTCCGTTACTGGCAGGCGATCGGGCCGGGCCTCAACGCGTTCTCGTCGGTGCCGCAGACGACCGGGATCTGGCAGGCCGCGATCGGCGCGTTCATCTGCATCGCCGTCGCGTACGCGTACCAGCGGAGCCGCTTCGGGCGGCAGCTGCGGGCGGCGCGCGAGGATCCCGCCGCGGCCGCCGCGGCCGGCATCTCGATCTACGGCCAGCGGCTGCTCGCGTTCGCGCTCTCGGGCGGTCTCGCGGGCCTCGCGGGCGGCATCTACGTCCACCTGCTGCCGATCGAGGTCGACAACGTCTACCTCGACCTGACCTTCCTGACGCTGGCGATGCTCGTGGTCGGGGGCGCGGGCAGCCTGCTCGGCGCCGTCGTCGGCGCCCTGGCCGTCAGCGGCCTCGACTCGTTCCTCTCCGCCGCCGAGAACGGCGTCGACGTCTTCGGCTGGCATTTCGACCTGCCCACGGGCACGTCGGTGATCGTCGTCGGGACGCTGATGGCCGTCGTCCTGATCCTCCGCCCGTCAGGCCTCAGCGGCGGGCGCGAGCTGTCCCTGCCGCGCCGTCGCCCACGCGTCCCCGACCTGCCGAAAGTGAGGGCACCCACATGAGGTTCAGCATCTACAGCGAGATCCAGAGCTGGCCGGGCAAGCCGTACGAGCAGCTCTACGGGGAGGTGCTGGAGCAGATCGAGAACGCCGACCGGCTCGGGTACGAGACGTACGCGATCATCGAGCACCTCTTCTTCCCGAAGTTCTCGGCCTCGGCCAACGTCTTCGGCCTCTTCGGGATGGCCGCCGCGCGGACGCGCCGGATCAACTTCCGGACGATGCTGCACATCCTCCCGTACCACAACCCGCTCGTCCTGGCCGCGATGATCCACGAGTTCGCGATCCTCACGAACGGCCGCTACGAGTTCGGCGTCGGGCGCGGCCACGGCTGGATCCCCACCGCCGCAGGCCTGCCGCTGGACGAGACGTCGCGGCCGCGCTACGAGGAGGCGCTCGACCTCTTCATCGAGGCGCTCCAGCACGACACCGTCAGCTTCCACGGCGAGTACTGGAACGTCGACGACAGCCACATCATCCCGTTCCACCAGCAGAAGTACCGCGTCATCCTCGGCGGCACCTCCGACCGCACGTACGACCTCGCGGCGAAAAACGGCTGGGGCGTCGCGGTGCCGCCGCTGCTCCCGTACGCCGCGCTGAAGGATCAGCTCGACCTCTACCGCGGCAAGTGCGCCGAGTACGGCACGACGCCGGACATCGTCTGGATCCACGCCTGCTACATCGACGACGACGGCGACCTAGCCAGGCGCGAGGCGGAGACGCACATGCGCGGCTTCCTGACGGGGAACGCCTCGCCGCTGACCGACTTCACGCCGCCGCCCGCCGACGCGCTGAACGCCGCGGGCTACGGCTTCTACGCGAGCGGGATCATGGAGAAGCTCGCGGCGACGCCGTACGACGAGATGATCGCGGGCGACATCGTCTGGGTCGGCACGCCCGACGAGGTGCGGCAGCGCGTCCGCGAGACGATCGACGTCTGCGAGGGCTTGACCGAGATCGCGATCACCGTCAACCCGGGCGGCGTCGAGCACTGGAAGGCGATCAAGGCGCAGGAGCTCTTCGCGAAGCACGTGATCCCGGACTTCAGGGACGCGTGACGCGGGTCGTCGTCGCAGGCGCCGGGGCGATCGGGTCGCTCCTCGCCGGCCACCTCGCGCAGGTGGCCGAGGTCACCGTGCTCACGCGGCGCGAGGCGCACGCGCGCGCGCTCGTCGAGGGCGGCCTGCGGGTCTCGGGACGGTCCGAGCTGACGTCGCGAGTCGCCGCGACCGCCGATCCGGGCGCGCTGCCCGACGACGCCGGGCTGGCGATCCTCGCGACGAAGGGCACCGACCTCGAGCCGCTCGCGACCGCGCTCCAGGGGCGGCTGCCGGGCGCGACGGTGATGACGATCCAGAACGGCCTCGGCGCGGAGGAGATCGTCGCGGCGCACGGCGACTGGCCGCTCCTCTCGGCGGTGACGTTCATGAGCGGGACCCGGCACGGCGACGCGCACGTCGAGTACGTCCTCGACACGGCGACCTGGATCGGGCCGTACCGCGGCACGTCGGAGGCCGACGCGCGCGCGGCCGCTGAGCTGATCCGCTCGTCGGGGCTGAAGGCGGAGGCGTTCGGCGACCTGCGGCCGGCGCAGTGGTCGAAGCTGATCTTCAACGCGACGGTGAACGGCGTCGCCGCGCTGACAGAGCTCCCGCACGACTTCCACTTCGCGGAGACCGACCGGCTCTCCGACCTCGGCCACCTCGTCCGCGACCTCGTGGACGAGGGCAAGGCCGTCGCGAGGGCGTCCGGGGTCGAGCTGCACGACGACCCGTGGGAGATGAACGTGCTCGCCACCCAGCGCGGCAACCGTCACTTCCCGTCGATGCTCGAGGACGTCGAGGCGCGCCGGCCGACCGAGCTCGAGCTGATCAACGGCTCGCTCGTGCGCGAGGCGCGGCGGCGCGGCGTCCAGGTGCCCCTCCAGACCGCGCTCTACCGGCTCGTCAAGGCGAAGGAGGCCAGCTACTCGTGAGGATCTGCGTCGTCGGGACGGGAGCGGTCGGCTCCCTGTTCGCCGCGAACCTGGCTCTGCTCGACGACGTCGAGGTCTGGGCCTACGACCTCTTCCGCGACCACGTCGACGCGATCAACCGCGACGGCCTGCGGCTCTCCGGCGCGGGCGACGTCGTCGGGCGGCCGCGCGCGACGGCCGACGCGGCGGACTTGCCTCCGTGCGATTTCGGCATCGTCGCGACGAAGGCGATGCACACCGAGTCGGCGATCGCCGCGACGGCGCACGCGTTCGCGGACGGCTGCGTCGCGACGGTGCAGAACGGCCTCGGCAACGAGGAGACGCTGGCGAAGCACGTCGAGCGCGTCATCCGCGGCACGACGTTCCCCGCGGGGAAGCTCCTCGAGCCGGGCCACGTCCAGTGGGACGTGAAGGGTGACACGACGCTCGGCCCCTACGACGACGCCGTCCCGCTGAGCGAGGTCGAGCGCCTCGCGGACGCGTGCACGCGCGCGGGGATGCCGACGCACGCGGTCGCGGACGCGCGCGGGCCGCAGTGGCGCAAGGTGATCTTCAACGCCTCGACGAACCCGGTCGGCGCGCTGACCGGCCTCACGCACGGCCGCGTCTGCGAGCGGCCCGATCTCCGCGCGCTCGTCACCGGCCTCGTCGACGAGGGCAAGGCGGTCGCCGCGGCCCAGGGGATCGTCCTCGACGCCGACCCGGAGCAGCTGATCGACCACGCGGCGAAGCCCGAGGTCGCGTACGGCCACAAGGCGTCGATGCTGCAGGACGTCGAGGCGCGCAGGACGACGGAGATCGACTTTCTCAACGGCGGTATCGTCCGGTTCGGTCGGGAGCACGGCGTCGCGACGCCGCTCAACGAGGCGATCTGGGCGCTCGTGAAGGGGGTGGAGGCGTCATGGCAGCAGTGAGCGACATCACGTACACCGGACTGCCGCAGGGGGAGATCGAGCGGCGCTACCGGCTCGTCCGGGAGGCGGCCGCGCGCGACCGGCTCGACGCGGTGATCGTGTGCGGCAACGAGTACACGGGCTTCGAGGGCGCGGTCACGTACCTGAGCGGGTTCGTGATCGTGCACCGGTACGCGTACGTCCTCCTGCCGGTCGAGGGCGACCCCGCGATCGTCTTCCCGAGCGAGGCGCGCTATGTCGGCGAGCACGGGACGACCTGGATCGACGAGCAGGTCTTCGTCGACCGGCCGGGCGAGTGGCTCGCCGACCGGGTGCGCGGGAAGCGCGTCGGCGTCTACGGGCTCGACTACGTGATGACCGTCCGCGACTACGCGTCGCTCGACGGCGCGGCGGAGCTCGTCGCCTGGGACCTCGGCTTCGACCACGCGCGCATGGTCAGGTCGGAGCTGGAGATCGCCTCCGTCCGCGAGTCGGTCCGCATCAACACCGAGGGCTTCCGCGTCTTCCTCGACGCCTTCGAGCCGGGGAAGAGCGAGCGCGAGATCCTCGCGCCTTGCGAGGAGTACTTCGTCTCCCAGGGCTGTGGCCGCTGGACGATGGACATGGTGCTCGACGGCCCGAACGGCTCGGCGCTGCCGGAGTTCAAGATCGCCGGCACGCGGCGGATCGAGGCGACCGACATGGTGCTGCCCTCGCTCGAGGTCGCCGGGCCGGGCGGCCACTGGGTCGAGGTCTCGCGCGCGATCTGCGCCGGCGAGCCGAGCGGGGACTCGCGCCGGATGATGGAGGCGTACGTCGAGTACTACGAGGCGGCGCGCGACGTGCTCCGCTCCGGAAAGACTGCGCACGACGCGCACGTCGCCGTCTCGCGCGGATTCCACGACCGCGGCTTCAAGCTCGGCCACGTCACCGGCCACTCGATCGGCATGACGATGATCGAGTTCCCGAAGGTCGGCGAGGGCGTGGAGACCGAGCTCCAGGCGGGAATGGTGCTCTCGATGCACCCGCACGCGATCTCCCAGGACGGCCAGGCGTGCCTCTACATGCAGGACACCTGGCTCGTCACCGACGACGGCGGCGTCCCGCTCGCCGGGCTGCCGATGCGGATCTACGACGGGACGGAGAAGCGGTGACCGCGCCCAACGCCGACGAGTTCGCGCCCGTCCTCCCCGGCGCGGGCGGGTCGGACTACGAGCGGTACCTTCGCACGGACGAGCTGCTCTCGCTCCAGAAGGGGCCGGACGAGTGGGTGCACCGCGACGAGCTCCTCTTCCAGACAGTCCACCAGGCATCGGAGATCTGGCTGAAGCACGCGACCACGGAGGTCGAGGAGGCGACGCGGCTCGTCGAGGCGCGCGACCTCGCGGCGGCGCTGCGGCTGCTCGGCCGCGCCAACCACGCGATCCGCTACGTCACCGGCTTCCTCGAGCACCTCGAGCTGATGTCGCCGTGGGAGTACCAGGAGGTGCGCCGCGTCCTCGGGCACGGCTCCGGGTTCGACTCGCCCGGCTTCCGCGAGATCCGCCGCGTCTCGCCGCCGCTCTGGGACGCGTTCGAGGCGCTGCGCCGCGAGCGCGGCCTCTCGCTGCTCGACGTCTACGTCCACGGTCGCGAGCACGAGGACCTCTACCAGCTCGCGGAGGCGCTGATCGACTGGGACGAGCAGGTCGGCGTCTGGCGCTTCCGGCACGTGAAGATGGTCGGCCGCGTGATCGGCGAGGACGTCGTCGGCACGCAGGGGACGCCGGTGGAGCTTCTCGCCGGGCTGATCAAGGTGAAGCTGTACCCCGATCTCTGGCGCGTCCGCACCGAGCTGACCGAGCTCGCGAAGCAGTCGGACTGACGTGATACCGCTCGACGAGATCCGCCGGGCGCGCGAGCGCATCGGCGACGACGTCCTGCGGACGCCGCTCGTCCGCTTCGACGACCGGATCTCGCTGAAGCTCGAGTGCCTGCAGCCGATCGG
>JAFAIV010000016.1 GCA_019236545.1 Actinomycetota bacterium
GGCATGGGGAAGTCGCGGCTCGTGGCCGAGTTCGCGCGAGGCGTGGGCGCGACCGGCGCCGCCACGATCTTCGGCGAGGCGCAGCCGTTCGGCACGACGACGAGCTACTTCGCCTGGCGTCCGATCTGGCGCCGCCTCCTGCGCGTCCCGGACACGTTGAGCGAGCCGGAGCAGATCGAGGCGCTGCGGATCTCGATCGAGGAGGACGTCGATCCGGCGCTCGTGCCGCGCGCGCCGCTGCTCGGCGAGGTGCTCGGCATCCAGATCCCGGACACCGACCTGACCGCGTCGCTCGACCCGAAGCTGCGAAAGGCGTCGCTCGAGAGCCTCCTCGTCGACTGCCTCCGCGCGAAGGCGCGAGCCGAGACGCTCGTGCTCGTGCTCGAGGACTGCCACTGGCTCGACCCGCTCTCGCGCGACCTGCTCGAGGTGCTCGCGCGCGCGGCGCGGGACGCGTACGTCCTGCTCGTGCTCGCGTACCGGCCGGACGGGCTCGACCTCTCGCGCATCCCGGGGCTCGAGCAGCTCGGGCTCGCGGCGCTCCCCGACGCGGCGATGGCGGAGGTGGCGGAGACGAAGGCCGCCCAGCTCTTCGGCGCCGACACGGTCGCGCCGCCCGTCCTGCTCGACCTCGTGCTCGCGCGCGCGCAGGGCAACCCGTTCTACGCGGAGGAGATCCTCAACTTCGTCCACGAGCAGGAGGCCGACCTCGCGGACGAGGACGCGCTCCGCCGGCTGGAGCTCCCGGGCAGCCTGCACAGCCTCGTCCTCAGCCGCGTCGACCGCCTCGACGAGGGGCCGCGCCGGACGCTGAAGGTCGCCAGCGTCGGCGGCAGGACGTTCGTCGCGCCGACGCTTCCCGGCGTCTACCCGGAGCTCGGGTCGCTCGACGACGTTCGCGGCCACCTCGCCCTCCTGCGCACGCAGGACCTCGTCAACGCCGACCGCGAGGAGGACGAGTCGTTCCTCTTCAAGCACGCGATCACGCAGGAGGTCGCGTACGAGAGCATCCCGTTCGCGCTCCGCGGCGAGCTGCACGGGCGCTACGGCCGACACCTCGAGCTCGCGGGCGCCGGCGTCGACCTACTCGCGTACCACTTCTGGCACAGCGACGACGAGGAGGCGAAGCGCCGCTACCTCCGGCTCGCGGGCGACGCCGCCCAGGCCGCGTACGCGAACACGGCCGCGATCGACTACTACGAGCGCCTCGCGCCGCTGCTCCCCGACGACGAGCGCGCCGACGTGCTGCTGGAGCTCGGGAAGGTGCTCGAGGTCGTCGGCCGCTGGGACGACGCCGGCCGTGCGGAGCGGGAGGCGCTGGAGCTGTCGTCGGCGGCCGCGGACGAGAAGCGCGTCGCGTGGTGCGAGACGGCGCTCGCGGAGCTCGCGCGCAAGCAGGGCGCGTACGAGGACGCGGCCGCGCACCTCGAGCGCGCGCGCGAGACGTTCGCGCGGATCGGAGACGACGAGGGGCTCGGCCAGGTGCTCCACCTCGAGGGCACGCTCGCCGCGCAGCAGGGGCGCTACGCGGACGCGCGGGCGAGCTACGAGGAGAGCCTGACGATCAGGCGGCGGCTCGGCGACCTCAAGAAGACCGCGGACGTGCTCAGCAACCTCGGGATCGTGGCGGAGTACGAGGCCGACTACGACCACTCGCGCGAGCTGCACGAGAACGCGCTCGCCCTGCGCCAGGAGCTCGGCGACCGGCGTTGGATCTCGGTGTCGGCGAACAACATCGGGATGATCCTCCTGCTGCAGGGCCGCCCGGAGGACGCGCGGCCGCGGCTCGAGGAGTCGGTGCGCCTGTTCCGCGAGGTCGGTGACGAGTGGATGGCCGCGGTGGCCCGGAACAACCTCGGCAACGCGTACCGCGGGATCGGGGACCTGCCGGCCGCGCGACGCGAGTACGGGGAGAGCCTCCGTGCGTACCGCGACTGGGACGACCGCTGGGCGCTCGCGTTCCTCTTGGAGGACATGGCCCAGCTGGCGGCACTGGAAGGCGACGCGGAGCCCGCGTTCGAGCTCGTCGGCGCCGCGGACACGCTGCGAGCGGAGATCGGGAGCCCACGCGGAGACGCGCTCGAGGACGAGCTCGCGGCGAAGCTCGAGCCGTTGCTGGCGGCGCTCGGCGACGACGCGGCCGGGTCGGCCCGCCGCCGCGGCGCGGCGCGGACGCTGGCCGAGGCGCTCGACGCCGCTCACCACTTCGTTACCAACGGCGGCCGATTGATTCCGCAACAACCCTGAACTAGGGTCGTGTCAATGCGGCGGTGGGTCAAGGGGCGGCGCCTGCGTGCGCTCGCGCTCGTCCTCGCGGGGACGGCGATCGTCTTCGGGGCGAGCTCGGCGGCTGCGTCCCCGCCGGGAAGCGGCTGGTCCGGCAGCGGCGACGGGACGGCGACCACCGTCAGCGACGGCTCCGACGGGCTCGCGGTCTTCCAGTACGAAGACCACGCGTTCTCAGGGTCGTGGACGTTCCAGAGAACCGCGACCGCGTCGGGGACCGTGATCCTCCCCTGGCGCTACTACGGCTTCCACGCCTACTTCGAACCGACCGTCGGCCTCGGCGTGTTCGTCACTCACGCCGGCAGCACGACCTCGACGTCGCTCGTCAGCGACTCGATCAACGGCTGCTACACGGATCCCTGCACCCCGCCGTCGGGCGGCTTCTCCTACAGCGGTGTCACGACCATCTCCGTCCTCGCGGGAGACACGTACGGCTTCACGATGACCGGGTCGAACGGCGACTCGAACGACACGCTCCAGGGCACACTGAAGATCGGCCCGGGCCCGGCCGCGATCACCCGTACGGACTGGCAGGAGTCGCGGCCGTACCAACCCGTGACCACGCCGACCTTCGTCGATCACGGCGACCCGGGGTTCTACAACTACATCCCGTCGCCGGGGGTCCCCGCCGCCAACGACGGCAGCTGGTCCGCCTGCGGCTCCGGGAACGCGATCTGCCCGGACGCGAGCACGATCGACATGCACCTCGGGTCCCGGATTCCCGACACCCCGGCCGCCTGCCTCAGCACCGCCGACTTCACCTTCTTCCAGAGCTTCGTGAGCATCCCGGTGGGGACGACGCTCAACGAGTTCAAGGTCGACCTGAGCGGGGCCGACGACGGCGCCCGCGTGTCGCTCTACAACCCGCGCTACCCCGACGGCCTGGTCTTCGACGGCAGCTACATCAAGCTCAACGACGGGGTTGGCTCGACGACGGATCTCTCGAAGTACGTCGTCGTCGGCGAGACGAACCGGGTCGTGATCACACAGGTTGACGACTGCGCAGTCCAGAACAACCTCGACCACGCGCAGATCACCGTCAACGGGAACGTCGTCTCGTCCGGCTACTCGCCGACGCTGTCCACCATCGCGACCGGCGCGAGCTCCCTCGGCGGGACGATCTCCGATTCCGCGACGCTCACCGGGTCGGCGCCGAACGCCGGAGGCTCGATCACGTTCAACGCCTACGCGCCCGGCGACACCGCCTGCGCCACTCCGGTTCACACCAAGACGATGACGGTGAACGGCGACGGGACATACACCGATCCCGGCTTCGCCGCGAGCACGGTCGGGCCGTATCTCTGGAGCGCCAGCTATTCCGGCGACGGCGGGACGAACACCGCCAGCGCCAGCGATCCCTGTGGCGCGCCTGGGGAGACAAGCACGGTCACCGACCCCGGGAACACCGGCTGGAACACGGCGACGGCGCTGACGCTCGACGGCAACGGCGACGCGTCCACGACCGGGGACATCGGCCTTACGGGGCTCGCACGCTGGTACAAGGTCCCGATCGTCCCGGGCGGCAGCGTCAGCGTCGACCTCACGGGCCTGCCGGCGAACTACGACGTCGCGCTCTTCAGCGACATCGGCCAGGCCTACAACACGCTCAGCGGCACGAGCGACCTGACGAAGGTCAGCGCGGAGTTCTCGAGCGACGCGTTCAGCCCCTCGATCTTCTCGCCCTCGATCTTCAGCCCGTCCATCTTCAGCCCGTCGATCTTCTCGCCGTCGATCTTCAGCGGCGACCCGACCGCCTACGCGGGCGCGCAGGTGCGGGCGCTGGTCGCGGTCTCGTCGAACGACGGCACCGCGGACGAGCACGCGTTCGCGGACACCTGGAACAACACCGGCTCCTTCTACATCCGCGTCAGCGGGCGGAACGGCGCGTACGCCCCGGGCCAGCCGTTCTCGCTCCACGTGCACGTGAACAGCGGCACCTGCGGCAACGTCTCGCCGAGCACGGCGCAGGCCCCCGGCTCGTTCCCGAACGCGGGCTACAAGACCGTGATCCTCGCGAACTACGCCGCGATGCCGGCCGGCCCCGACCTGACGACGATGCAGTCGAAGCTCGCGACGTTCGCGTCCCAGCCGAGCGTGAACGGCGTGATCGTGGACGTCGGCAGCGATCCGCGCGTCGGCGGCCTGATCACCCAGGCGAACGCGCACCCCGACTGCCCGTACGCGAAGAACCTCGTCGCGGGCGCGATCAAGGACATCGTCTCCGCCTACCGCGCGAGCAACCCGGTGAGGTCCATCGTCCTCGTCGGTAGCGATGCGGCGATCCCGTTCTTCCGCTACCCCGACACCGCCGGGCTCGGCCCCGAGCTGGGGTACGTGCCGCCGGTCATCGACAACAGCGCGTCCCAGGCGTCGCTGCAGTCGAACGACGTGCTCTCGCAGGACGCGTACGGGTCGAGCACCGTCCTCCACGTCAAGGGCCTCGACCTGCCGGTCCCCGACCTGCCGGTGGGCCGCCTCGTCGAGACTCCCGCCGAGATCTCGAAGATGCTCGACGCGTACACGGCGACGGCCAACGGCGTCGTGGCGACGCCGCGTTCCTCGCTCGTCAGCGGCTACGACTTCATGACGCAGGGCGCGAACGCGGTCGAGAGCGACTTCAGCGCCGGCCTCGGCACCGGCGCGACGAACGACACGCTGATCACGCGCGACGGCGTCGCCCCGTCCGACACCGGCGCGCCGCCGGACCACTCGTGGACGGCCGACCAACTCCGGGCCGCGCTGCTCGGCAGCCGCCACGACCTGATCTACCTCGGCGGCCACTTCAGCGCGAACAACACGCTGGCCGCGGACTTCTCGACGACGATGAACTCGACGGAGCTCGCGGGCTCGACGGTCAACCTGACGAACTCGATCGTCGTCAGCCCCGGCTGCCACTCGGGCTACACGATCGTGAACGGCGACGCGGTCCCGGGCGTGACGCAGCCGCTCGACTGGACGGAGGCGTTCGCGCAGAAGGGCGCGACGCTCATCGCGGGCACCGGCTACCAGTACGGCGACACCGACTTCCTCGCGTACGACCAGAAGCTCTACGCCGACTTCTCGCAGCAGCTCCGCGTCGGCAGCGGGCCGGTCGCGGTGGGCAGCGCCCTCGTCGCGGCGAAGGCGCAGTACATGAAGGACACGCCGAACCTCCAGGGGATCGACGTGAAGTCGCTGCTCGAGGCGACGCTCTACGGGATCCCGACGCTCAGCGTGAACCTGCCGTCGGGCCGGATCGCGGCTCCGGGCAGCACCTCGATCTTCGGCGCCGGCAGCCTGGCCGGCTTCCCGGCTCCCGGCCCCGGCTACAGCCTCGGCCTCGAGTACGTCGACCACACGTTCACGCCGGCGCTCACGCAGCACACGCGGCAGTTCGTCGACCAGAACGGGAGCAGCGCGGGCCAGCCGCTCGCCACCTGGTACTCCGGGCCGAGCGGCGTCGACACCTCCCCGGCCGCGCCGACCCTGCCGCTCGACACCGAGGACGTGACGATCGGCGGCGTCGTCCTCCGCGGCGTCGGCTTCCGCGGGGGCAGCTACACGGACACCGGCGGGATCACGCCGCTCACCGGCGCGCCGACGACCGAGCTGAACAGTCCGCACGGGCCGTTCGCCTCGACGGCGTTCTTCCCGTCACGGCTCTGGTCGGTCAACTACTTCGGCAGCCTGACCGGCACCGGCGGAACGGAGCTGATGCTGACGCCGGCGCAGTACAAGTCGGACACCCCGACGACCGACGTGCAGCGCCTCTTCTCGAACGTCTCGCTGCGGCTCTTCTACAGCGGCAACACCACCGCCCCGGCGCTCTCGGCCCCGCCGACGATCGCGCGCGTGGACGGGAGCGCCTCCGGTGGCACCGTCACGTTCTCGACGCACGTCGTCGGCAACCCGAACGCCGGCATCCAGCAGGTCTGGGTCACGTACGCCGGAGTCGACCCGGGTCAGTGGGAGTCGCTCGACCTGACGCAGGACCCGGTCGACTCGACGCTCTGGAGCGGCACGATCAACAACCTCTCCCAGACGCAGCTCGCGAACCTCCGCTGGATCGTCCAGGCCGCAGACGGCGTCGGCCTCGTCTCGCTCGACGACAACCAGGGCGCGCTCTACTCGCTCAGCGACATCGCGCCGGCGCTGCAGACGACGACCACGACGCGCACGGCCACCCAGCTCGCGCTCACCGCCCCGTCGAACGGCGACTACGGAACCTCGGTCAACGTGAGCGCGACGCTCAGCCCCGCGGTCGCCGGCGAGCCCGTGACCTTCTCGCTCGGAGGCGCGAGCGCGACCGGGATCACGAACGCGAGCGGCGTGGCGAGCGCGACGCTCGGCCTCGTCGCGCTCCCCGGCAGCTACACGGTCACCGCCGGGTTCGACGGCGACTCGACCTACCTCGGCTCCGCCGCGAGCTCGGCCTTCGCGATCCACAAGCTCGCGAGCTCCCTGTCGATCTCGGGCGGCGGGACGGTCGTCCCGGGAGCCGACACCGGCGTCGTCGCGACCCTCACGAGCGGCATCGTCGGGCTCCAGCAGCGGTCGGTCGCGTTCGTCCTCACGCCGACCGGCGGCGGCGCCCCGGTCGTTCAGACACGCACGACGGACCTGGCCGGACGTGCTGGGCTCGGCATCCTGCCGGCGCTGGCCGCGGGGACGTACTCGGTGCAGGCGTTCTTCGGCCCCGGCGGCGGAGCCTCTCTGCCCGCCGACCCGGTCTACCTCCCGAGCTCGTCGCCGACCGCACAGCTGACGGTGCTGCCGGCAACCGCGGCCGGCCTCCAGACACTCGTCCAGGGGCTCGGCCTCGACACCGGGCTCTTGCGCGACCTGACGAACGCCGCCAAGAACGCGGGCGACCAGTTCGGCCGCGGCAACACGAAGCAGGGGTGCAACCAGCTCGACCGGCTCGGCGACCGCGCCTTCGCGGCCCTCGCCGACCCGTCCAGCCCGCTGACGCCCGCGAAGGCACGCCAGCTCCTCGGCCTCCTCTATGCGGCCGAGACGGGCTACGGCTGCATCCCCGGCACGTCGACGCTCCCCGGCTCGCAGCAGGACGTCGTCGACCTGATCGCGGCCATCGACGGCCTCCCGATCGCGTCGAAGCCCGGCGTCCAGAAGGTCGTGGACGTCATCTTCCAGCGGGCGCTCCTCGTGCTCGCCGCCGCGGTCGGGCAGCGCGCGGACGACGGAGGCAAGGCCGTCTGCCAGAAGCTCACGCTCGTACAGAAGGCGGTCTCGTCCCAGATCGGCTCCAAGCTCGCCGCCGATCAGGGCGCGGTGATCCTTGCCGCCGTCACGGTCGCGCGCCTCGACTTCGCCTGCTGACGCGTCGCGCTGGTGTCGTTCCGGTGACCGTGTGGTGTCGGTCCGTGACCCGCGCTGCGCGCCGCTGTAGGTTCGAGGCATGACCACCGTCTCCGCCGCGGAAATCGCGGGCATCCCGATCTTCGAGAACCTCGACGCCGAGCAGCTCGCGCAGCTCGCCTCCTGGTTCGAGTCCAAGGACGTCAGCCCCGGCGTGAAGCTCGCCGGCGAGGGCGCGTCCGGCTACTCCTTCTTCGTCATCGCCGAGGGCGAGGCGCAGGTGACCGCGGCCGGCGAGGAGATCGCCACGCTCGGCGCCGGCGACTTCTTCGGCGAGATGGCGCTCCTCGGCGAAGGCCGGCGCCTGGCGACGGTGACCACGACGACGCCCTCGCGCGTGCTCGTCCTCTTCGGGACGGAGTTCCGCCGCCTCCAGGCGGAGCACCCCGACATCTCGGAGACGATCGAAGCCGCGATGCGCGAGCGCGCCGAAGCGCTCCCTTCCTGAGCCGGCCCTAGGGCGACAGCACCACCTTCAGGCAGTCGTCCTGCTTGTGCTTGAAGAGCTCGTACCCCGTCGGAGCGTCCGAGAGCTTCATGCGGTGCGTGATGATGTAGGTCGGGTCGATCTCGCCGTCCTCGATCCGCTGTAAGAGGCCGCGCATGTAGCGGTGGACGTGGCACTGGCCGCTGCGGATCGTCAGGCCCCTGTTCATCACGGCGCCGATCGGGAACTTGTCCATCAGGCCGCCGTAGACGCCCATGACCGAGACGATGCCGCCGTTGCGGACGCTCATGATCGCCTCGCGCAGCGCGACCGGCCGCTCCGTCTCCTGTCGCATCGCCTGCTTGACGCGGTCGTACGCGAACGCCGCGCCGTGGTGGTGCGCCTCGAGTCCGACCGCGTCGATGCACGCGTCAGGGCCGCGGCCGCCGGTGAGCTCCTTCAGCGCCTCCGGGACGCTGTCGACGTGCTCGTAGTTGAGCGTCTCGACGCCGCGGTTCTCCTCGGCGACGCGTAGCCGGTACTCGAACCGGTCGATCAGGATCACGCGCTCGGCCCCGAGCATCTGCGCGCTCGCGGCCGCGAACTGCCCGACGGGGCCGGCGCCCCAGACGGCGATCACGTCGCCCGGCTGGATGTCGCAGAAGTCCGCGCCCATGAAGCCGGTCGGGAGGATGTCGCTGAGGAAGAGGACGCTCTCGTCCGGCAGGTCGCTCTCGATCTTCAGCGGCCCGACGTCCGCGAACGGGACGCGCACGTACTCGGCCTGCCCGCCGGCGAAGCCGCCGGTGAGGTGCGAATAGCCGAAGATGCCGGCGGTCGGGTGGCCGAAGAGCTTCTCGGCCAGCCGCGCGTTCGGGTTCGAGTTCTCGCAGAGGGAGTACTGCTCGCGCGCGCACGCGTTGCAGTGGCCGCACGCGATCGGGAACGGGACGACGACGCGGTCGCCCTCCTTCAGCGTCTTCACCGCCGGGCCGACCTCGACGACCTCGCCCATGAACTCGTGCCCGAGGACGTCGCCCTTCTTCATCGTCGGCACGTAGCCGTCGACGAGGTGGAGGTCGGAGCCGCAGATCGCGGTCGAGGTGACGCGGACGATGCAGTCCTGTTCGTTGAGGATCTTCGGGTCGGGGACGTTCTCGACCTCGACCGTGTTGCGGCCCATCCAGCACGTCGCTCTCATGCGGGAACCTCCTCGAGCGGTTGAGCGGCGCGCTGCCGCAGGTGGTCGGCCAGCAGGTGGCCGTCGGGGGTGGAGTCCGAGCGGACGACCTCGCCCGTCTCGACGCGAGCCTTGAAGCGACGCAGGTCGTCGGCGAGCTGCGTCGCGAGGTCGCGGCCGGTCGCCTTCTCGAAGGCGACACCGAAGTCGCCGCCGGGCGGATCGTGGACGAACTCGACCGCGAGCTCGGTGCCGCGGTTCCCCGGCGCCTCGAGGAAGGAGACCTGGGCGCCCTGGCCGTCGACCTTCTCGCGCAGGTCGGAGGCCGCCGTCCACGCCTGCTCGACGTCGAGCCGGGGCTTCGCGATCGTGACGGCCTTGCGGATGCGCTTGCCGCTCTGCGGCTCGCCCTCGCGCTGCGAGAGCTTCCGGGCCTCGACCACGTCGGCCACCGCGATCGAGAGGACGTTCGCCAGCGCGAACGCCGTCCGCAGCCGCCGGCCCGGGTTGCGGGCCGCGACCAGGCCGAGCGCCGCGAGGTCGAGAGCATCGCCGCCGACGCGCGACCAGACCCAGCCGGTCGGGCGCGGGCGAAGCAGGATCCCCGCGCCGTGCGCGAGCTCTCTCACGCCCATCGCCCGCATCACGAGCGGGGCGCGGCCCTCGCCGGACGAGCCGACCGTGCGGCAGAGAAGCCGCGGCGCGGCGACCTCCGCCGCTCCGAGGCCGATGCTGAACCAACCGAGAAAACGCGCGACCGAGTCGCGCTCCTGCGTACGGATGTCATGAGTCGCCATGGAGTCCCTCTGCCGCGCCTCGGCGCTTCGAAACCGCTCCACGGGAATAGTTGACACATCAAGTATCGTTTACACAGACATGAGCAGTCATCCCAAGAGAATCGGCTTCCTCTCGTTCGGCCACTGGCACCCGGCCAGCGAGACTCGCTCGGCGGCGGAGTCGCTCCGCCAGACCGTCGAGCTCGCGGTCGCGGCCGAGGAGATCGGCATCGACGGTGCCTTCGTGCGCGTCCACCACTTCGCGCGGCAGCTGTCCGCGCCGTTCCCACTCCTCTCCGCGATCGGCGTCCGGACGCACCGGATCGAGATCGGGACGGGTGTGATCGACATGCGCTACGAGAACCCGCTCTACATGGCGGAGGACGCGGCCGTTGCCGACCTCCTCTCCGGCGGCCGGCTCCAGCTCGGCGTC
>JAFAIV010000066.1 GCA_019236545.1 Actinomycetota bacterium
GCCACCACGTGTCGACGATTGGCGTGCGGTCGCCGCCGATGTGCTCGCGGTACCAGACCCACGCCTCCGGGTTGATCGGCTCGCCGACCGAGCCGAGCAGCCGCAGCGACGAGAGGTCGTGCTTCTCGGCGTACTCGTGGCCCCACTTCATGTGCGAGCGGATCGCCGTCGGCGCGGTGTAGAGGATCGTGACGCCGTAGCGCTCGACGATCTCCCACCAGCGGTCCTTGTCCGGGTAGTCCGGCGTGCCCTCGTAGAGGACGGAGGTCGCGCCGTTGCAGAGCGGCCCGTAGACGATGTAGCTGTGGCCGGTGATCCAGCCGATGTCGGCGGCGCACCAGTAGACGTCCGATTCGGGCTTGAGGTCGAAGATCGCGTGGTGCGTCGCGGACACGCCGACGAGGTAGCCGCCGGTCGTGTGGACGATCCCCTTCGGCTTCGCGGTCGTGCCGCTCGTGTACATGAGGAAGAGCAGGTCCTCGCTGTCCATCGGCTCGCACGGGCAGGACGCGGCGTCGTCCGGGCAGTCGGCCCAGAGCTCGTCCCAGGCGTGGTCGCGGCCGTCCTGCATCGGCACGTCGCCGCCGGTGCGGCGGAGGACGACCGACGCGCGCAGGCCCGGCGCGGCGGCCATCGCCTCGTCCGCGGTCACCTTCAGCGGGACGCGCGAGCCGCGCCGCCACGCCTCGTCCTGCGTGATCAGGACCTCGCAGCCCATGTCGTTCATCCGGTCGGAGAGCGAGTCGGCCGAGAAGCCGCCGAAGACGACGGTGTGCGGCGCGCCCAGGCGGGTGCACGCGAGCATCGCCACCGGCAGCTCCGGGACCATGCCCATGTAGATCGCGACTGCCGTCCCCTTCCCGACGCCGACCTTCTTCAGCGCGTTCGCGAAACGGACGACGTCCCGCTGCAGGTCGGCGTACGTGATCGCCCGAAGCTCGCCCGTCGGCTCGCCCTCCCAGTGGTAGGCGACCTTGTCGCCGCGCCCTGCCTCGACGTGCCGGTCGACGCAGTTGAAGCAGACGTTGAGCTTCCCGCCGAGGAACCACTTCGCGTACGGCGGCTCCCACTCGAGCAGCCGGTCGAACGGCTCGAACCACGTCACCCGCTCGCGCGCCTGCCGCTCCCAGAAGGCGTCCGCGTCCTCGTCGTAGATCGACGGCTGCGCGTTCGCCTGCGCCGCGAACTCGGGGGACGGCGGGTAGCGCCGCTCCTCGAGGAACATCGTCTCGATCGCGTTCCCGCTCACGGCGCGAGGTCGTACGGGTAGTCGGTAATCGTCTCCGCACCGTCCTCGGTGACGAGGACGATGTCCTCCAGGCGCAGCCCGCCGAAGCCGGCGCGGTAGAGGCCCGGCTCGATCGTGATCACGTCGCCCGCGACGAAGTCGTCTCCGGAGACGCTGATCCACGGCCGCTCGTGCACCTCGAGGCCGACGCCGTGGCCGAGACCGTGGATGAAGCCGCTGTCGAGCACCTCGCCCGGCTCCTTCGTCAGCGGCGTCTTGAAGCCCGCGGCCGCGAACGCATCGCACGCCATCCGCATCAGCTCCTTCCCGTTGACGCCCGGCCGGGTCGCGGCGGTCGTCTCGCGGAGGACGCGCAGGCAGAGCTCGTGGTAGCGGAGGATCTCCTCCGGCGGCTCGCCGACGACGTACGTCCGGGTCATGTCCGAGAAGACCCCGGTCTCGCGGTCGCGCGGGAAGAGGTCGAAGACGATCGGCTCGTTCGGCCGGATCGCGCCGGAGCCCATCTCGTGGCCGATCGCGGACTGCGGGCCGTGGGAGACGATCATCTCGTCGGCGCTCGCGCCGTGCTCGGAGAAGACCCTCTCGATCTCGACCTTGATCCGCTCGCAGGTCAGCGGCGAGACGCCGAGGACGAGCACCTCGCCGGACGCGTCGGCGCTTCGCAGCATCTCGCGCGCGCGGTCGAGCGCGGCCTCGCAGGCGCGCTGCGCGCGGCGGAGGCCCTCGATCTCGGTCGCGTTCTTGCTGCGACGGCGGGACTCGAAGAGGTCGCGGTCGACGCCGATCTCGACGCCACGGCCGCGCAGGAAATCGGCGAGCTCGACCGGGAAGTCGGGCGGGACGACGGCGCTCGAGATCCCGAGCCGCTCGACGCCGCGCGCGTTCACCTCGAGCGAGACCTCGGAGTCGGGGAGCCCGGAGCGGCGCAGCTCGTCGTTCCCGAGCTCTTCGCGCGGGATCGCCTGCAGCTCCGGCAGCGCCGCGACGATCCGCGGCAGCTCGAGCGACGAGACGACCGCGCCACGGGTGCCGTTCCGCTCCGCGTAGAGGAACGCATCCGGGACGGCAAGCGGCACGGCGTGGCGCATGTCGGCCGAGCGGAGGGTGTCCGCGTAGATCAGGACGTCCGGCATCCGGCGCGATCCTAGACGACGGTTCTCAACCTTTTCTTCACTTGGAGGAGAGATACTCCGCGTTCCCGTGGAGACTGCGGACCCCCAGTTCCCCGTCGGCGCGGCCTGCCGGATCGACTCCCGGTCGCCCTGGCGGCAGATCGCGGAGATCCCGGTCGCGCTCGACCCGGAGGGCGTCGCCGTCGACGTCGCCCGCCGCCGCGCCTTCGTCGCGTGCTCCCGCAGCGACCTCGTCTCGGTGATCGACCTCGAGTCGCACGAGGTGATCGCGGAGATCGCGACCGGCAGCGAGCCGATCGACATGATCCTCGACGAGCCGAGCGGCCGCGTGATCACGGCCGACGCGCACTCCGACCAGGTCTCGGTGATCGACGCGGCGACGCTGACGCTCGAGGCGCAGGTGCCTGTCGGGCTCTACCCGTCGGGGATGACGCACAATGCGGCCGAGCGGCGCCTCTACGTCGGCAACTCGCTCGGCTCCACGATGAGCGTCCTCGACCTCGACACCCTCGAGACGATCGCCACGGTCGAGGCCGAGCCCGGCGCCGGCGCGATCGGCGTCGACCCGAGCAGGCGGCTCGTCGTCTGCGTGAACTTCGTCGCCGCCTCCGCGAACTTCTTCCACGCCGACACGCACGAGCAGCTCGCACGCATCGACCTCGGCACCGGTACCTGCGCGATCGGGATCGTCCCCGAGCGCGGCGAGGCCTTCATCGCCAACTCGATCGCGGGCACGGTCTCGCGCGTCGACCTCGACTCGTTCGAGGTCGTGGAGGAGATCCGCACCGGCCAGGCGCCGGTGGGCCTGACCGTCGGCCCGAACCACGACCGCGTCTACGTGACGAATCGCGGCGCCGGCACCCTCAGCGTCCTCGGCGTCGAGGACGGCGTCGAGTGGGCGCAGATCCCGGTCGGCGAGGGCCCGGGCGGCGTCACCGTCGACCCGTACGACAACCGGATCCTCGTCGCGAACGCGGGCAGCCAGACGCTCTCGATCGTCGAGGATCTGCTCGCGGCGAAGCCGCCCGCGCCGGTCGTGGAACCGGTCAGCCCGCTGATCGGCCAGAGGCTCCCGGAGTTCGCGCTGACCGACTACTGGACGGGCGAGCGGCGCTCGAGCCGCGAGTGGGCCGAGAAGAAGTACATCCTCAACTTCTTCGCCTCCTGGTGAGGGCCGTGCAACGCGGAGGCGCCGTTCCTCGAGGACATTCGCCTTCGCGAAGGGGCCCGGTCGGGTCTCGAGATCGTGCTGGTCGACATCTGGGAGGGCACGGATCCCCGGCCCGAGGTCGAGCGTTTCTGCGACATGTGGGGCATCAAGGGACCGATCCTGCTCGACGAGACCGGCGAGTACGCGCGGCTGCTCGGCGTGCGCGGCGTGCCCACGAACGTCGTCGTCGACTCGGACGGGATCGTGCGCGCGTTCGGCGCGGCGCGGCTCGACGAGCTCGAGCGCGCGATCGACGACGTCACCGGAAGCTAGTGGGCGTCCTCCGGCCGGAGGAGGAGGCGAAGGTGCGGGAGCTCTTCGCCGGGCTCGAGCGCCCCGTCGAGCTGGTCGTCGCGCTCGGGCCGGAGGAGACGGCGATGCTCGGGGCGCGCGACGTCGACTTCGGCGCGGAGGCGACGCGGGTCGCGGAGGGGCTGGCGGAGCTGGGCGAGCTCGTCTCGATGCGGGTCGAGGAGGAGCCGGACGGGTTCCCGCGCTTCCCGTCGGTCGCCATCCGGCCGGACGGGGAGGACGCGGGCGTCCGCTACGACGGCTTGCCGTGGGGCTACGAGGTCGCGTCGCTGATCGGCGGCGTGCTGGAGGCGGGCCGGCGCGAGTCCTCCCTGAAGCCGGAGTCGCTGGAGGCGCTCGCCTCGCTCGACCGCGACCTCGCGCTCGACGTCTTCGTCACGCCGACCTGACCGCACTGCCCGCCGGCCGTGCTGCTGGCGATGAAGTGCGCGTTCGCGTCCCCGCGCGTCTCCGCGACCGCGATCGAGGCCAACGAGTTCCCGCGGCTCGCCGAGGAGATGGAGGTCTGGGCCGTGCCGCGGATCGTCGTCAACGGGTCGCCGCAGTGGGACGGCTCCGTGCCGGAGGCCGTCTTCCTGCAGCGGGTTCTGTCTGCCGCCTACGGGTAGATTCGGATCGTGGAGCCGCTGGAGCGCGCGCAGGAGATCTTCGGCGCCTTCGAGCGCCGGCTGCGGGAGGAGCTTCCCGCCGACGCGGACATCGTCGACGCGCACACGCACCTCGGCAACGACATCGACGGCATGTCGGGCCATCTCGAGGAGCTGCTCGGGATCATGGACCGGTACGGGATCTCGCGGGCGAACATGTTCTGCCTGGACGAGCCCGACCGGCATCCCGGGTTCCGGGCCGGGAACGACCGGACGCTCGAGTTCGCGGAGCGCGCCGGCGGGCGGCTCGTCCCGTACGTCCGCCTCGCGCTCGACGAGGAGCCGATCGCCGAGGCGACGCGCTGCCTCGACGCGGGCGCGCGTGGGATCAAGCTCCACCCGCGCGCGCAGAAGTTCCTCCTCGGCGACGAGCGGCTCGCGCCGGTGTTCGAGCTGGCGTACGAGCGGCGGGTGCCGATCCTCATCCACGCGGGCCGCGGGCTGCCGCCGATCGCGGACGAGCTGCGGCGCCTCCACGAGCGCTACCCGGCGACGCTGATCCTGGCGCACGCGGGCATCGCGGACATGTCCGGGCTGGCCGCGAACTTCGCGGGGCGGAAGGGCGTGTTCTTCGACACGTCTGTCTGGAGCGCCGTCGACCTGCTCGGCTTCTACCGGCTCGTGCCGCCGGAGCAGATCGTCTACGCGTCGGACTACCCGTACGGGCTGCAGCCGCAGTCGCTCCTGAACTCGCTGCGGACGGCGCGGCTGGCGGGGCTGGACGAGGCGCAGATCCGCGAGATCCTCGCCGGCAACGCGAACCGCATCATCGACGGCCAGGAGCCGCTGGAGCCGTCGGAGCCGAAGGGCGCCGAGGTGCTGCAGCAGCCGCTCGCGCTCGCGCGGATCCACCAGTACCTCTCGATGGCGATGGCCGCGCTGTTCGCGCGGCAGCAGGACATCTTCGGCGCGCTCGGGCTGGCGCTGAACGCGACCTACGAACGCAACGGCCACGTCGACGACCTGGAGGAGATCCGCGAGCTGCTGACCGCCGCCCGGGACCTCTGGCGGACGCTGCCGGAGGCCGAGGACGACGCGGAGGCCCGCCTGATCGCGCGCACGAGCTCGCGCCTCATCCACCTCGCCGACGTC